>JANYBX010000463.1 GCA_025360615.1 Opitutia bacterium | reverse complement strand
GTTTACGGCGCCGCCCACTTCAGCACCCCGACAAAGAGCAGGACGATCGCGGCCGAGATCGCGCAGCAGACCAGAAAGCCCACCGTGTCCACGCGGTCCCACTTGCAGAATTCCCACGAGGAATTGCGAAACAGCTTCGTGTGGTCGAAGCGCCCCGGGTTGCGGCGCGTCTCCGCCATCGTCGCCGCCTCAAGCTCGGGCGTGTCGCCGACCGGCGTTTTCATCTTGCCGTAAAACTGGGCCGTGACCTCCGGGTCCGTCGGCCGCGTGAGCAGGCTCACGATGAGCAGCACCCCGAACGGGAAAAATCCATCGAAGAAAAATTGCGCCGTCAGCCGCTGGTTAGGCGAAAGCACGGCGACGTTCACGCCGGCCTTGCTCAAGAGCCAACACTCGATGTTGAACCGGCCCGTGCCGACCAACGGGCTCGAGAGATCGCTCTCCTTGGCATGCACGACCTTCGCGAAGAACACGCCCGCCGGCTTCCCGCTCGGCGTCAGGCTCGTCTGCGCCAGCTCCTGATTCGTGCTCAGCGCCGAAAATTTCGCGGACGTCCATGGCACCACGATGATGACGAGGGTCGAAAGCACCACGCAGCACCACACCGCGGGCGCGGTGAGCCGGCGCCAGAAATAACTCAGCAGCACGCACGCGCCGAAGGGAATGTTGACGGTGAGCACGATGTTCACGATCGAGAGAAAATCGCCCATCATCCACGCCGAGAGCGCCCCGAGCGCGAGCACGGCGACGATCGTGCACCGCGCGAAGAAGACGCCCTGCTCCTGCGTGATGTCCGGCCAGACCTGCCGGTAGACGTTGCGCACAAAGAGGGACGAGATCGCGAGGGCCTTGGCCGCGAGCGTGGACATCGTGCCCGCGAGCACGCCCGCCAACATCAGCCCGATCAGACCGGTGCCGAGCAGCTTGTTCGACAACGAGCCCCACGCGGCATCGGGATCGGAAAGCCCGCCCACCCCGAAGAGAGCCACGGCGATCAACCCCGCGAACGCCCACAGGATAATCATGAAACGTTTCAGGTAGTTGCCCGAGACACCGCTGCGCGCGGCAAACTCATTCTTGGCCGAGCCCGCGATGCCCATGTTGTGGCTGAGGCCGCCGTTTTGGACGATGCTCACGAGGAGAATCGCGCAGAGCCCGAGCACGGAAAACTGGTCCGAGCCGCCCGAGCCAAACAGGTCGAACATTCGCGCCGGCACTTTTTCCCCCAGCGCGTGCCAGCCGCCGATGGCGTGCAGCCCCGTCGGAATCAGCAGCACGGAAAACACGATGATGAGGATGCTCTGGAGCCCCTCGTTGACCGCCGCCGCCGCCATGCCCCCCATCACGATGTAGGTGCCGACGACGATCGCGAAGATGACGTAGAAGCCCACATCGCTGAGCACCGTGATGTAGCTGTGCAGCTCACCCCGGACATTGCGCTCGCGCAACGCGTCGAGCTGCGGCTTCTGCTCCACCGCCAACGCTCCGGCGGTGAACTGCTTTTCGAGTCGTTTCAAATCGTTGTAGCCCTCGACCGACGCGCGATCAGTCACGGTCCACTGCGTCTCCTGCTTCACGACGAGCGACGCGGCGATCTTGTAAGCGGTGACGTTGGCAAAGCCGAGGAAGACGCACGCCACCAGAATCTGAAACATCGCGTAGAACAGGCTCAGCTTGCGGCTGCGAAAACGGTCCTCGAACAAGTCGGACACGGTGGTCAATCGCACGCGGCGGAACCAGACGTTCATGAACCAGAAATACGGATTCATGAAGACCGTCTGGAACGAAAGCCACGAACCCGGCGCGCCCTGTTGATAGACGAAACTCGCCGTGCTCACCGCGCCGGACGGCTCGGTCGCATTGCCGAAGTTAAGGAAAAACTGGTAGAGCTTCCCCAGTTTGCGCCCGGCCAGGAAAAAACCCTCCTCGCTGTTCGTGCCCTTCGACGCGCGTTTGCCGATGTAAATGACCGCGATCAAGTAGGCCGCGATGATAAGAAGGTCGAGAAGGTGAAGACTGCCGATCATGGGGAAAAGGGGTTGAAAGGGACGAGGCGAAGAAGAAAGCGAATTGCCAATCCAACGGGCCGCTTTCACGCAAGCAGGGGCAAATCGGGCTGACAGTAAGAATCGGTCGGGATCTTTTTCGCTTGGGCGCGCCGGCTCCGATTTCATAACGGCAACCTCGAACCTCACATGCGCCTCTGCCATTTCCCGGCCCTCATTCTTTTTTCAGCGGGAATATTTTTTCCAATTTCTGTCGCGCGGGCGGCCGACCCCGCTGTTCAGGTTTTGCTGAACGGTGCGCCGGTCCCGGTCGGAACTTATCCGTTTCCTTTCTCTCCGGGCGCGGGGCTCGTCATGGACAACGGCCTGATTCGTTTCACGTTTAACCGCGACGATGCGACCGGTGGAATCGTCACGGGCTGGGATGGCAGCAGCGCGGCGCTGCCCGCGACCACCTCGATCACCGCCGTATCGGTCACCGTGAATGGTCGCGAGCTCGCGCATAACCTCAACGGCGTGGATCCGCGCGACCCCGACCGCCAGCACTCGTTTTATATCGACGAAGGCGGCGGCAAAACCCGGCTCGTCTGCTCCGAAGCGCGCGTGCTGCGCGCGTCGCCCGACTTGGTTGAAGTGGTTTTCGCGGACACCACGTCGGCGGTTCTCCGCCATGAGCACCACCTCATCATGCGCCGCGGCAAACCCGGCCTCTATGGCTACGACATTCTTCGCTCTCTCACGGCGACCTCGATCAGCGAAGTGCGCATGAACGTCCGCTGGGACCGCGCGATCTTCGATCACGCCTTCAATTGGGAACGCGGTGCCGGCCAGCAGCCGACCTACGGCTATCTCGCCACGCAAACCTCCGTCGGGGACGAAACCTGGCGCGTGGACGCCGGGAACAACGCCGCCCTGCCCGCCGGCACCGTTTACACAAAATACAACTGGAGTCTCTATCACCACGAGAACCCCATGTTCGGCCACTACGGAAACGGTTTTGGCGCATGGTTCACGCCCCTCGGCGGAGTGACCGACCAGACCCTCGCGGCTTTTTATGGCGTCGGCCCCAACCACCAGGACCTCGCGATCCACCAAGATGCTTTGATCTTAAATTATTTCGGCCCGAATCACTACGGCCTGCCGGCCTACTCCATTCCAGCGGGCTATGCGCGCCTCTACGGACCCTGGTTTGTCTACGTCAACAGCGGCGATCCGTCGAACCCGGCGGCCATGATCGACGGCGCCGCGGCGATCGCGCAGCGGGAGATCGCCGAAAATCGCGCGGGCTCCGACTGGATCGCCGATCCCCTGTATCCTTCTCCCGCGCAGCGAACCACTGTTTCCGGACGCGTCCAAATCGCCGACGGGCGTCCGGCCGACGGTGTCTGGGCCCTGCTTTCGACGCAGGATGTCACGGAGGTTTATACAATTCACGAGCCCACCTATTTTGTGAAAACCGATGCGTTCGGCCGCTTCAGCCTCCCGGGCATTCCCGCCGGTACCTACAGCCTGTATTGTTTTTCGGCGAAAGGCTCGATCACCGGGCAATTCAAGCAAGCCGGCGTGGTCGTCTCGGGGGCGACCCAAGATCTCGGCACGATCAGTTGGACTCCACCGAAATACCCGACGTTCCTCTGGCAAATCGGCTCGGCTGACCGGATGGGCGGCGAGTTCAATCTCGCCAGCCGGACCGACGATATGTCCAGCCCGCGCAGTTACGAAAAGCCGGCGCTCATCCCGGCCAATCTCACTTTTTCCATCGGTGCGAACTGGGAACCGCAGGACTGGTATTACGCTCAGACCAACGCCGGCGTGTGGACCGTGAGTTTTAATCTGGACCGCGTTTACTCCGGCACCGCCTACCTCACCGTGTCGTCGTCGATGCAGCAGGGCGGCACCCCGGTCGTCGCGATCAACGGCTCCAGTGCGGGCATCACGGGCACGCTTCCCTCCGGCAACGATTCCACGATCGCGCGGCAGGCCGACCGGAGCGGTCGCCCTCTCCTGTCGGTCCTGACTTTTCCCGCGTCACGACTGGTTGTCGGCAACAACACCCTCACGTTCACGAAAGGCGCCGCTGGCTCCGGCTTCGGCTGGGATACCGTGCTACTCGAGGTCAACGAAACAACCGCGCCGGCCCCTGCGCGACTCACGGCCACCGCGGTCATCAAAACTGAGACCGCCTCATCGCGCGTGTGGACCGTTACGGTCACCAACGCCGGCGCCGGCGCGGCCAACCTCGCCCGTCTCGACGGTTTCGTGCTCGTGCAAACCAGCGGTTCCGCCGGCCCGCTCCCGCGCATCGTCGGTCGCGACCCCCATCGCTTCCCCCTGCCGCTCGGGATGATTCCCGCCGGTGCGTCCGCGAGCATCGATGTGACGCTCGATCTCACCGGCACTCCCCCCGATGCGAAATATTCCATCACCGCAAGTTTCAGTGCCAACGGCGGCAGCGTCACGGGGCTCGTCAACGCCCCGCGCAGTGCCAGCCGCATCGCCAATTTTTCGATTCGCGCCACCGCCGGCATCGATGCGCAAACTCTCATCGTCGGCTTCGGCATCGGGGGCGCCGGCACGGCGGGCGCGAAGCCCATGCTCTTCCGCGGAGCCGGCCCGGCGCTCACGGCTTTCGGCGTGCCCGGCGCTCTCGCCGATCCGAAGCTCCAGCTCTTTAGCGGCCCGACGAAGATTTTGGAAAACGACAACTGGTCGGGTGACCCGCTCGTGGCCGCCATGGCCGCGCAGGTCGGCGCCTTCAGTTTCACGAGTGCCGCCAGTCGCGATGCCGCCCTCTCCAATGCCGCCACCAACCCGGGTGGCTACACCGCGCAACTCTCCGGCGTCGGTGGCACCACGGGCATCGTGCTCGCGGAAATCTACGATGCCACTCCGCCCGCCGCGTTCGCCGATGCCACTCCGCGCCTCATCAACGTCTCTGCGCGCACGCAGGTGGGCACCGGCGCGGATATTCTCATCGCGGGTTTTGTCGTCAGTGGCTCCGCGCCGAAAAACGTGCTCATCCGCGCCATCGGTCCCGCGCTCGCGAACTTCGGCGTGCCCGGCGTGCTGGCCGATCCCAAGCTCGAACTTTTCTCCGGCTCCTCCCGCATCGGCGAAAACGACAACTGGAGCGGCGCCGATGCGCTCGCAGCCGGCTTTGCTTCCGTGGGCGCATTTACCTTGGACCCCGCTTCCAAGGATGCCGCGCTCCTCGCCACGCTCGCTCCAGGGAGCTACACCGTGCAAGTCAGCGGCGTAGCCAACACCACCGGTGTCGCGCTCGTGGAGATTTACGAAATGCCCTGAACTTCCGGGCGCTCCGGTCGCACCACGGCCTTAACGTCCCACGGCGAGAATCGTGAATGAATCCGGCACCATTTGGCCGCGACCGCCGCGCGGCCTCTGGCCGGCGGGTGGCGCTCCGGCCGGCGGCGCGGCAGCGGGCGGGGGCGGCGGGGCCATTTCCGCGGCGATGAGGAGCACGCGATTTGTTTTCGCGTCCAGCGTGCAGGTTTTTGCGCCGGCCATGGTGGCCACGTTCTGCACCACTTCAAAAGTCGTCGGGCTCGTCTCCTTGATCACCGTCAGCGTGCCATCGCGGTTCGAGCTGAAAGCCTCCATCGTCGCGGCATTGAAGGTTGCGCCATCGGTGCCCGCTCCAATCGGCAGCGCCGTGAGAATTTTCCCATCGTCGGCGTTGAGGACGACCGCGGTGGCGGGGTTGCGGCAGCAGACGAAGAGGACGTGGTTCTTCGCGTCGAGCGCGAGGCCGGCGGGCGTGCCGACCTTGCCAGCGAGATCGTAAGTCGCCGTGACCTTGAGCGTCTTCGCATCGACGACGGCCACCTTGTCCTTGTCCTCGATGTCGATGAACACGCGCCCCTGCCCGTCGCTCGCCGCCTGCTCGGGTGCGCCGCCGAGGTCGATCGTGCCAAGAATCGATCCGTCCTTCGAGTCGATCACCGTGACGTTGGGCGCGGCGTGGCTCAGCACGAAAACGCGCTGCGTCGCCGGGTCGAACAGGATGCCGTCCGGGCGGCCCTCGACCGGAATGCTTTTGAGTGTCGCCAGCGTTTCGGTGTCCCACATCAGGACCGGATTGCTGCTGCTAAAACCGTGGTGCGATTTTGGGTCCACCGCCGCGCCGTGAACCGACTTCGTGTCCGCGATCACGCCGACTGACTTGAGGGAATCGAGGTCGAAGACCGTCACGCGATCCCCGCGCGGAATATAGAGCCGGCGGCCCGCCGCGTCGGCGAAAACGTAATCGAAGCCGCCCGCTCCGCCGACTTTGGCGGTTTGCAGAATTTTATAGGGGGAGGGGCTGGCGGGCTGGGCGATTGAAACCGAGGCCGCCATACCGAGGCTGACCGTGAACCACAGGGGAAGAATGCGCATGGTGAAGACAAGGACGCACTCGCCGCGAAATAGATTCACCTTCAACCCGAAAAATCGAGGAGGCTCGTCCTGTTCGGTCAGGTCGAAACCCCGAGCAGTCCACGGGAGAGTTGGAAATCCACGAAGCCGCCCGCCGTCGCCGCCGGGAGAAAATCGCCTCCGGCGGTGCGGCACAACCGGCCGATGAGCGTCGCGTGATCCGTATCGGCATCGCCTGACAGGATCGCATCGACATCGCGTTCCGTCGCGGCGGGCAGCGCGGCCGGCTCGGCCACTTGGAGCACGGGCAGCATCGGGTGCCCCTGCTGCGGCGTATCGCCCACCAGGCCGAGAAACACCTGCGCGCCGCAGCCGCCGAGGCCCGCGAGATTTTCCACCCAGTGATCGGAGTCGGTCGCCACGAGATGCAGGCCGGGCGCGGTCAACGGCTGCCCGTAGGCGAGCGTCGCGTGCGGCGGCGCATCGCCGAGGAGGGCCGAGCGAAACTCCGCCATGGCGAGCAAGGGATCGCCTTCGGGCAACAACACCGATCCACCCGCGCCCAGAATAGCCCGCGCCACGCGGGCGAACACCGCCGCGCCGGCCGGGCGCACGGGAGCGGCGCTCAGCATCCCGATCGCGAGCGCGCCCAAGTCAGCCGGAAGTCGCGGGGTCGCCGGACCGGCCGCCCCCGCGCGCTCGAACCACGTCTCGATTTTCGCGAGCGATTTGTCGATGCCACCGTCGAGCTGCACGCTGGCCCAGCCAAAACGATCCAGCGGCAAACCGGCGGACTCGAATTGGCGGCGCATCGCATCGTTCGGGATCTTCTCGCAGCCGTGTTCGAGCAACAACGCGGCGGCGACGTTCGGATGGGTGGCGTAGCCGCGATAGGTGCGTTGGAGCAACTGATACATCGTCTCGCCGCCAAAGCCGCAGCCCTCGGTGTGGGTGAGCGTCACGAAGCGATCAAAGCCCAGTGAGCGGGCGAGGCCCTTGGCGTTCATCCGCTCGGTGGCGAGGCGCGCGATCTGCGCGGAGCACATGCTCGTCGGCAGCACGAGACCGATGCGCTCGGTGGCCCAGCCGGTATCGGTGCGATAAAGATCAAGCGAAGTCTCACCACGCGCGGTGGCAGCGCCAATCCACGGCAGCGCTCTCCCATCGGGCGCGGGCCGGCGGCGAATTTCGGCGAGGTGCGAGCTGTCCGTCTGCCGCCAGTTTCTCCACAGCGATGCCTGCGAATGGCCCGCGTGTTCGCCCCGCGTTTTCTGGCCGGAAGCGGTCGCGATCAGGAGTTCGAACGCTTCGGCGGTTAACGTTTCCATGGACTCGCCGTCGAGATAGCGGCCGGCGTTGATGTCCATCTCGTGAATGAGGAGCTGGTGCCGGCGCGTAGTCGTCGTGATCTTCAGCGTGGGCACGAACGGAAAATTCGTGATCGAACCGTTGCCCGTGACAAAGAGGAAAAGGTTGCAGCCCGCGCCCACCTGCCCGGCGATGCCTTCGAGATCGTTGCCCGGGCTGTTCATAAAATAAAAACCGGGCGCGCCGAGTGGATCGGCGTAGTCGATCACGTGGTCCACGCGCGAGCGCGGGTCCTTTTTATGCACGGCCCCGAGCGATTTGAGCGCGATGTTGTAGAGCCCGCGAAATTTGTTTCCGGCGGAGGGATTGCTCTCGGGCGTGACGCCGTGCCACGCCAGCCGGGTGCGAAACGCGTCGATCTTCCCGAGGAGCGCGCGGGCCGTGGCGAGGTCGCGCACGCTCTTCATCACGTAGGCTTCGGCGCCGGCAATTTCGTCCGTCTCGCACAGCACGCCAATGCCGCCGTGGCGCACGACTTCATGCACCATCGCGCCGGCGAGCGGATTGCCCGACACGCCGGAAAACGCATCCGACCCGCCGCATTGCAACGCCACCCGCAGGTCCGCGAGCGGCTCGGGCGTGCGCGGCTGCGCCGCGACGGCCGGCAGCCAGCTCCGCACGATGGCTTCGCCTTCCGCGAGCGCCGCCGCCAGGCCGGTGCGAACGCTGAGAAACGCGTGCGGCACGTCCGCCAGCGGATCGCCGCGCGCGATCATGAACTCGCGCAGGCGAGCGTTCGTGATCGGTTCCACGCCGTAGTCCACCGCGAGCACCGCGCCGACGTTGGGATGCACGATAAAACCCGCGAGCGCGCGCAACACCTCGGCGGAGTTGTTGGGTTCCCCCGGTCCGCCGCCTTCCGTGTGCGCCACGGCGACGATGCCGTCGAGCTGCGGATAAATGCGCGCCAGCACTTGGAGGCGCGCGGCGAGTTGCCGCGCGAAACTCGCGGTGCGCGACGTCGTGCCGAGAATGACGATGGTGTTGCGCGTGCCGACGCCGCGTTTTCCCGGACGGCGATAGCCTTGAAATGTCCTCGGGTTCTTCACCCGCTCCACCGGTGGCCCCGCTTTAAACGCCGCTTCATCGAGCATGAAGGGCACGAGATGGTCCGCGAAATTCGGTTTCGCCGGCAGCGCGAATGGCAGCCGCCGCACGGCCAGCGCCTCGAGGATCGACGGGTTGCAGACATAATCGCCGGCGGCAATGGGCGTGAGTGCATGGCCAAAGGTCAGCCCCCATGACAGCAGCGGCTCGCCCGGCGCGATGGACCGCACCGCGAAGCGATGGCCTTCCAGAATCGTCTGCGCGAGCACGCGCGGGGCGCCGTCGAGTTCGATGGTGGTGCCGGCCTCGAGCTGGCGGATGGCGATCGCGACATTATCCCCGGGAGCCGGCAACCGGCCCGTGGCGTGGAGGGAAAGCGGAGGCATCGCCGCAAACGTGCGCGGCGAGCGGCGCGAGTCATCACAAAAATCCGCGTCCACCTCGCCCGCGCTTGCCATGCCGCAGCGGCGCCTGCATCGATGCTGCCCGCGCACGCGCGTTTCCGAATGACCCCTCTGGAATTGAAGCAAACCATGTCGGCGGGACTGCTCTCCTTTCCCGTCACCGATTTTAATGCCGCCGGCGATTTTCGCGCTGACACCTACGCCAAACGGCTCGAATGGCTCATGCCCTACGGCGCCACGGTGCTTTTCGCCGCGGGCGGCACCGGCGAATTTTTCTCCCTGACCGCGCAGGACTACAGCGATGTCGTCCGCACCGCCGTGAACACCTGCCGCGGCGGCGTGCCGATCGTCGCCGGAGCCGGCGGCCCGACGCGGCAGGCGATCGCCTTCGCGCAGGAGGCCGAACGGCTCGGTGCGCAAGGCGTGCTGTTGCTCCCGCACTATCTCACCGAGGCCGGCCAGGAAGGGCTCGCGGCGCATGTCGAGGCAGTCTGCCGCTCCGTGAAATTTGGCGTCATCATCTACAATCGGGGCGCGTGCCGGCTCACCGCCCCCACCCTCGTGCAACTCGCGGAACGCTGCCCCAATCTCGTCGGTTTCAAGGACGGCATCGGCGACATCGAGCTGATGGTTTCCATCCGGCGGAAACTCGGCGACCGTTTCGCCTACCTCGGCGGCCTGCCCACTGCCGAAGTTTACGCGGCGGCCTACAAGGCGCTCGGCGTGCCGGTGTATTCCTCGGCGGTGTTTAACTTCATCCCGAAAACCGCGATGGATTTTTATCGCGCGCTCGCCGCCGGCGATGAGGCGACGACGAACGGTTTGCTCGATCGTTTTTTTCTCCCGTATCTGGAAATCCGCAACCGCCGCCCCGGCTACGCCGTGAGCATCGTGAAAGCCGGCGCGAAGATCGTCGGCCACGATGCCG
>JANYBX010000460.1 GCA_025360615.1 Opitutia bacterium | reverse complement strand
ACAATTCAACTCCTCGACGCGCCCACCACTCCCGAAGCCGCACACTTCGGCTCCATTCGCTGAGAGACCTACCTTCGATGGACCCAGGCCTGCTTGCTTGGACTACTCGGGGCTGAAGACCTCGGTCCTTGGGAAGATCGTTTTTGCCCCTCCACACCCGGGGCAAAAGCGCCTCGCGAAGAGGCTCACCGCCGCCGCACCAGCGCGCGCTGGAGCAAAATAAATGCGAGCAGTAGCGCGCCGACCACGATCCGCATCCACGACGAGCTGAGCCGGCCATCGAACAAAATCCCCTGCTGGATCGTGCCGAAGATGAACACCCCCAGAAGCGTCCCAAGCACGTGTCCGCGGCCTCCCGCGAGCAGCGTGCCGCCCATCACGACGATCGCGATGGCGTCGAGTTCGAGGCCGCCACCCATGCTCGGGTTGCCCGAGCCGGTATAAAGCGTGGCGACGATGCCCGCGAGCGCCGCGCAGGCGCCGTTCAACGCGTAAACCGCGATCTTCGTCGGGCCCACCGGCAGGCCCATCAACAACGCGGATTGTTCGCTGCCGCCCAGCGCGAGCAACGTGCGGCCAAACCGCAGGTGGTGTCCGATCCCCCATCCGATCACCACCACCGCCAGCAAGAGCAACGCGGTCGCCGAAAGATGCACCGGGCCAAGCGCGAGGTCGAAGTTCGCCAGCGCCTCATACCACGGATGCGCGATCGCCACCGATTCGGTGTTGAGCCAAAAACCCGCGCCGCGCGCGAGAAACATCCCGGCCAGCGTGATCAAAAAAGCGGGGAGCCGAAAAACTTGGATCAACGCTCCCATGCCTGCGCCGAGCGCCGCGCCCAAGATCAGCGCGAGCGTCCACGCCAGCGCGGGATGCACGCCGTGTCCGCTCACCAGCGTGGCGGTGAAAATCGAGGTGAAACCAACCACCGCGCCCACCGAGAGGTCGATGCCGCCGGCGAAAATCACGAGCGTCATGCCGACGGCGGCGATGCCGAGAAACGCGTTGTCGCCGAGGAGATTCACGGCCACGCGGGGCGAAAAAAATCCTTCGTAGAAAAACGAAGCCAGGCCAAACAGCGTCACCGCGATGACCGCCGTCACCACCAGCGACAGGTTGCGCCCGCCCCGACGTGCGCCCGGTTTCATGCGGCCGCCTTTCGCGAGCGCCCGAGCCCGGCGGCCCAGTGGCGCACTTTCTCCGACTGCAACAGCGACACCAAAATAATCACGAGCGCCTTCGGCACCGGCGCCACCGCCGGGGGCACGCCGCGAAAATACATCGTCGTGGCCAGCGTCTGAATCAGCAGCGCGCCGAGGAAGGATCCGAGAATGGAAAAGCGGCCGCCGGTCAGCGCCGTGCCGCCGACAACCACCGCGAAAATCGCGTCGAGCTCCGCATTCTCCCCGGCGCGATTGGCGTCCGCCGCGCGAATGTTCGCGGCCCACAAGACGCCCGCCAGCCCGGCGCACGCGCCACAAAAAACATAGGCGAGCCCCTTCACGCGCGCCGCCGCTAGCCCGGCAAAACGACTCGCGGTTTCGTTGTCACCGACTGCCTCGACGAATAATCCCGCGGCCGTCCGACGCACGAAGACGTTCGTCGCGAGGAACAATCCGGCCACGAGCAGTGGCGCCACGGGAATGCCGGCAATGAAACCGTTCGCCAGAAAATCGAATTTTCGGTTCGCGATCACGATCACCTGTCCGTCGCAGATGAGCTGCGCGATGCCACGGCCGGCCACCATCAGGATGAGCGTCGCGACGATGGGCTGAAGCGCCAGCCGCGCGACGAGCACGCCGTTCACCACGCCCGCCAGCGCGCCTACGCCGAGCGCGGCGGTGATCGTGACGACCAGGCCGTGCCCGGCGTTCAAGAGTAACGCACACACCGCGCCCGCAATCGCCACAACCGAGCCGACCGAGAGATCCACGCCGCCGGTCGCGATGACGAGCGTCATGCCGAGCGCGAGCAGCATCGTGCGCGAGCCTTGCGTGAAAATATCGACGGGCACGCCGTAGAGATGCCCGTCGTGCAGCGTGATCTTAATGAAATCAGGATGGTGCCAGACATTGTAGACCACGAGGAGCGCGAGGCCCGCGCAGAGCCAGCCGAGGGAGGATTTGGCGAAGGCTTTCATTTTTTCACGCGTGCGCTTCCGCCATCATGCGCATGAGCCGCTCTGGCGTGAGCTCGGCGGCAGGCACTTCGCCGGCGAGCCGGCGCTCGCGGAGCACGAGCACGCGCGTGCAGTTGCGCACAATCTCCTCGATCTCCGAGGAAATGAGCAGCACGGCGAGCCCGTCCGCCCTCAGTCCGGCGATGAGTTGCTCTATCTCCGCCTTCGCGCCGATGTCGATGCCACGCGTCGGTTCATCCAGGATGATCAGCTCCGGCTGCGTGGCCAGCCAGCGCGCGAGGAGAACTTTCTGCTGGTTGCCGCCGGAGAGATTTTTGATCGGCGTGTCGGCGTCGGGCGTCTTGATGCGGAGCACGGCGATGTAGTGATCGCACAGTTTTCCCTGCTCCGCGCGCGAGAGCGTGCGCCATGCGCCACGCTTCGCCTGCAGCGCAAAGATCAGGTTCTCCCGCACGGAGAGATTCGGCATGATGCCCTCGGTCTTCCGGTCCTCGGAGCAGAAGGCGAGGCCGAGCTGCACGGCATCGCGCGGCGAGCCGAACTCCACGCGCGCGCCCTTGAAATGGATTTCCCCGGCATCGGCGGCGTCGATGCCGAAGAGCAGCCGGGCCGTTTCCGTGCGACCTGAGCCAAGGAGACCAGCCAGGCCCGTCACTTCGCCCCGCCGCAGCGTGAGGTTGATCGGCTGAATGGCGCCGCTTCGCGTGAGCCCGCGCGCTTCGAGGAGCGGGGCCGTGACAGGATTGCCCGTGCCTTCCGGCGCGGCGGCAGTGCGCCCCGCCTCATCCTTGACTTCGCGTCCGAGCATCTTGCCGACGAGCGCGAGCCGCGGGAGTTCGGCGGTCGCGAATTCGCCCACGAGCTGGCCGTTGCGCAGAACGGTGATGCGGTCGCTCACCGCGTAAACTTGATCGAGGAAATGCGTCACGAAGACGACGCCCATGCCCTCGGCGCGGAGCCGGCGCATGACTTTGAACAACTCCGCGACTTCCTTCTCGTCGAGGCTCGCGGTCGGTTCGTCGAGCACGAGGAGTTTCGCGCGGAGATCGAGCGCGCGGGCGATGGCGACCATTTGCTGAAGTGCGACGGAGAGGGAGCCTAGTTCGGCGTTCACGTCGCAGTCGATTTCCAAGCGCGCGAGGGCTTCGCGGGCGTGGCGGCGGATGGCGCGCCAGTCGATCAGGCCAAACTTTGTCGGCTGCCGGCCGAGCGCGATGTTTTCGGCGACGGAGAGCGCGGGGATGAGATTCACCTCCTGGTAAACCGTGCTGATCCCCGCCTGCTCCGCGTCCTTGGGCGATGCGGGGTGCAGCGGCCGGCCCGCCAGCGTGAGCACGCCGCCGTCCGCCAAGTATACTCCCGTGAGCACCTTGATGAGCGTGGATTTGCCCGCGCCGTTTTCGCCCAGCAGCGCGTGAATCTCCCCGGCGCGCACGGCGAAATCGACGCCGTCCAACGCTGTGACGCCAAGAAAACGCTTGGTGACGCCACGAAGCTGGAGCAGGGGCGCGTCGATCACAGGGAGAAACTCCGTCGGCGCGTGCGAACGGCTCAATATTTGCGCGTCGGGAGCAGCTTGGCGGCGTTGGTCGCGTCGATCAACTCGTCCTTGTTGAGAATTTTCTTCGGCACTTTTTCGCCGGCGAGGATTTTGGCGGCCGTGTCGAAAACGACCGGCCCAAACAGCGGGTTGCACTCGACCACGCAGTTGATCTTGCCGTCCACCACCGCCTGCACGGCCGGGCGCAGCGCATCGATGCAGACGATCGTGATGTCCTTGCCCGGTTTCAGGCCGGCTTCCTCGATCGCTTGCACCGCGCCGTGCGCCATCGAGTCGTTGTGCGCGTAAACGATGCTGAAATTGCGGCCGTGCTTTTTCAGGAAAGCCTCCATCACCTGCTTGCCACCGCTCATCTCGAAATTACCGCTCTGCGAGTCGATGATGGTCAGGCCGGGATATTTTTTCAGCGCATCGCCGAAGGATTTGCGGCGCTCGTTGGCCGGCGCGGAGCCAGGCGTGCCTTGCAATTCCACGATGTTGCCCTTTCCGCCCGTGAATTTCCCGAGCCAATCCGCCGCCATGCGGCCTTCCTCATAAAAATCGGAGCCCACAAAAGTGACATAGAGCGAGTCGTCGGAGGTCTGGATGCTACGGTCGCTCAGGATGACCGGGATCTTGGCTTTCTTCGCTTCACGCAACACCGGCTCCCAACCCGTCTCGACGAGAGGTGAGAGCAAAATGACATCCACGCCCTGTGCGATAAACGAGCGCACCGCGCGGATCTGGTTCTCTTGTTTTCCCTGCCCGTCGGAAAACTTGAAATCGACCCCACGTTTCGCCGCTTCCGACTTCATCGATTCGCTATTCGCCGTGCGCCAGTCGCTCTCGGCGCCGGTCTGGGCAAAGCCAACTTTCAGCGGTTTCTTCGTCTCAGCCGCACGGCCGGGCAACGAAGCGATCAGGCCGACCATGGCGGTTTGGAGAACAATCTGCGCAATTTTCAGGAGCGGGGAGGTTTTCATAGGGGGGTAAGGATTGGAGCCGAGGGATGGTCGACACTTAGCGCGAACACAATTCGCGCGATGTCGCGCCACAAGGCACACGTTACATGACGGTCAAGTGAGCAGGCTGTTCCGATGGGCAGGCGCGGCCGGACCGTCACCGTCCACCCAATTTGCTCGCGGCCGGCGCGCCTATTCAGGTTCATCCGCAACGCGCGTTTTTTTGAGCCGGTCGGCAGATCCAGCGCGCCGCAACCCTCCTCCGCCCATGTCACGCCATCGTTCCTGTCTCCTCCATGTCTTCGCCTGTCTCGGGTTGCTGCCCGCCGCGCTCTTCGCCGGCGAAGTCGCGCCGAAGTCGCTGCGTTTCGATTTCGGCTCCGGTCCGGTCGCTCCCGGCTACACGCCGGTGTCCGGAAAAACTCGTTACACTCCTGCGCTCGGCTACGGCTTCGAGCCCGGCGCAGTGGTCACGGACGTCTCCAAGGAATCAGCCGATGCCCTCCGCGGGGATGGTTGCACAAGCGACACGCCGTTTTATTTTTCCGTCGCCGTGCCCGAGGGCAACTACCGCGTCACGGTCACGCTGGGCAACCCCGATGGCGCGAGCGACACCACCGTGAAAGCCGAGCTGCGCCGCCTCATGTTGCAATCGGTCAAGACCGCGAAAGGCGAATTCGCCACTCGCAGCTTCATCGTCAACGTCCGCACGCCCAAGATCGCCGGTGGCGGCGAGGTGCGCCGGAAGGAACCGCGTGAAACCACGCAGGAAGCCTGGGCGTGGGACGAGCAAATCACGCTCGAATTCAACGGCCCCCACCCTTCCGTGTGCGCGCTCGAAGTCACTCCCGTGGACGTGCCCACGGTATTTCTAATCGGCGATTCCACCGTCTGCGACCAGTCGCGCGAACCGTATAACAGCTGGGGCCAGATGCTCCCCCGCTTTTTCAAACCCGAGGTCGCGATCGCCAATCACGGCGAATCCGGCGAGACCTACCGCGACTCCATCAGCCGCCGCCGACTCGATAAAATCGTCGGCGCGATGAAACCCGGCGATTATCTCTTCATGCAGTTCGGCCACAACGACCAGAAACAGATCGGCAAGGAAGGCGCGGCCGGCGGCAGCCCGTTCACGACCTACAAGGCCGAATTAAAAACCCACGTGGACGCCGCGCGCGCTCACGGTGGGATTCCCGTTGTCGTTTCCCCGATGGAGCGGCGCAATTTCGACGCCGCGGGAAAAATCAAACCCTCGCTCGCCGACTACGCCGAGGCCGCGCGCCAGTCCGCCAAGGAGCTCGGCGTCGCGTTCATCGACCTCAACGCGATGAGCATCCCCTTCTACGAATTTCTCGAAGCGAAAGGCCGCGACTACTCCCGAAAAGCCTTCGCCGGGCAGGACAACACGCACCACTGCAACTACGGCAGCTACGAACTGGCGAAGTGCATCGTCGAGGGCATCAGGGCCAACCAACTCGCCCTCGCGAAATTTCTCGCGGACGACTTTCCTCGCTTCGACCCCGCGCATCCCGACTCCGTCGAGACGTTCGACGTGCCCCCGAGTCCGCTCGTGACCGAGCAAAAACCGCTCGGCAATTAAACCGCCGGCATTGCAATCTGCCCCGCTTGCGTTCGCCGTTCTGCGCTCGCCAGCCCGGCCTTGGCCATCTTCATCACATCCTTCGCGCCCGCAATGGCCTCCACGCCTTTCGCCCCTTCCACCCGTTCGATCACCTCCCTCGATGCCAACTGGCGTTTTTCGAACGCCGATGCACCCGGCGCCGAAAACCTCGCGTTCGACGATACCTTATGGCGCGCGCTGAACGTGCCGCACGACTGGAGCATCGAGGGCCCGTTCGATAAAAAAAATCCCACCGGCGGAGGAGGCGGCTTTCTGCCCTCGGGCATCGGCTGGTATCGGAAACCGCTCGCCCTCCCCTCCTCCGCCGCCGGCCGGCGCGTGTTTGTGAATTTCGACGGCGTGATGGAAGCCAGCGACGTCTGGATCAACGGCACCCACCTCGGCCACCGGCCCAACGGCTACGTGAG
>JANYBX010000405.1 GCA_025360615.1 Opitutia bacterium | reverse complement strand
ACCCCGTATCTCCAAACCCGGCGAGGAATGGATTCTCAAGCAGGTCCGTTCCTGCGACGCCGACGGCTATCTCGTCCGCAATTACGACCACCTCGCCTACTTCGCCACCGACCGCAAACGCGGCGACTTCTCCCTCAACGTCGCGAATCCCCTCACCGCCGCGCACTTTCTCCAACGCCACGGCCTCGAGCGCGTGACGGCCAGTTACGATCTCAATATTAACCAGCTCGAGGCCCTGCTCGCAGCTGCGCCGGGCGCGTGGTTCGACCTCACGATCCACCAGCACATGCCCATGTTTCACATGGAGCACTGCGTCTTCTGCGCGTTTCTCTCCTCGGGAAAAGACTACCGCGACTGCGGCCGCCCCTGCGACACGCACCGCGTCGCCCTGCGTGATCGCGTCGGCGCGGAGCTTCCGCTCAAAGCCGACGCCGGCTGCCGCAACACCGTTTATAACAACCGCGCGCAGACCGGCGCCGACTATGTCGCCCGCCTGCTGGAACTCGGCGCGCGCAATTTCCGCGTCGAATTCGTCAACGAAAACGCCGCCGAAGTTGTGCGCACCATCGCGCGCTACCAGCAGCTCATCTCGGGCGAAATCACCGGCGCCGACGTGTGGCGTGAGTTAAAACTCATCAACCAGCTCGGAGTCACCCGCGGCCAGATGGAAACCGCCCCGCAGTTCATAGCGAAGAAACGGTAGGGCGTGTTACCTCTGCCTACCTCCATTGAAGAATAAGGAGGGAGTCTCACGAAGGACTCGAAGGGACCGAAGGTGCGCACCCAAATCTTCCCTTCGCACCCTTCGATTCCTTCGCGAGACAACGGTTCTGATTTCAACGGCCCCGGAGCTACACGGGCCCCCGCCTTCACTTCGGTTTCTGAATCAACTCCACCTCGTAGCCCTCGGGCGCGTCGATGAATGCAATCACGCCGCCGTTCTTCATGGGCGTCGGCCCGTCGCTTAGCGGATAGCCTTTCTTCGCCGCCTCCGCCGCGAACGCCGCGAGATCGTCCACCTCGAACGCGAGATGCATCAGATCCGGCTGCACTTGCACGCTCGGCGCACCCGCCGGCATCTGGCACAGCTCGATCTCTTCGTCGCTGTTCGGCGTCGCAATAAACGCCAGCTCCGCGCCGCGCGGCGACGTGTTGCGCCGGGACACCCTCAGGCCGAGCGCCTCCACATAAAATTTCACGGTCCGTTCCAGATCGTTCACGCGCATCCGCGTGTGCAGAAGTTTTTTGATCATGACGGTCCGAACATGAAATGATTCTTCCGCGTCGCAAACGCGATCTGCTCCTCCCACGTTTTTCCCCACCCCATGCGCCCTCTCCTCGCTCTCATCTTCGCCGCCACACTCGGTCTTTCCCTCCGCGCCACGCCCATCGACCGCCAAGCGCTTGTCACCCGGCACAACCCGACCGTCACGCGCGTCGATCCCTGGGCCCCGCTCTCCGTCGGCAACGGCCGCTTCGCATTCACCGCCGACGTGACCGGACTCCAAACGTTCGAACAATCTTATCACGGCGACGGCAAATCGGCCGCCGGCATCCCGCTCGAAACGCTCGCCCGCTGGGCCTGGCACACCAACGCCAACCCGAACGGCTACAAACTCTCCGATGCAAATCGCGATTACACCGCCTACGGAAAAACCATCGGCTACCCGATGATTTCAGGCAGTCCGGCCGGCATGTGGCTCCGCGAAAATCCGCAGGATGTTCCCATCGGCCAGCTCGCCCTCGACTTTACGCGCGACTCGGGCGTCCCGCTCTCCCCTGACGACATCAGCGCGATCAACCAGTCGCTCGATCTTTGGTCGGGCACCGTCACCAGCCAATATACTCTCGCCGGTTCGCCCGTCACCGTCGTCGTCGCCTGCGATCCCGCGAGTGACACGATTGCGGTTCGCCTGACTTCGCCGCTCGTCGCCAGCGGCAAACTCGGCGTGCGTCTCGCCTTCCCCCGCGGCCACGACATCCGCACGAAAAACAATCCCGCGCTCGACTGGACCAAACCCGAAGCGCACACGACCACCATCGTCGCACAAACCGACCGCACGCTGAACCTCGCGCGCGCGATCGACGCCACCCGCTATCAAGCCGCCCTCGTCGCCTCGGCACCCGTGAAATTTGCTCCCGATGGCCCGCACGCTTTCCACCTTCGCTCATCCTCCGGCGATACCCTGGAGTTCACGCTTTCGTTTTCTCCCTCCGCCATTCCCGCTGCGCCAGCCGCCGCCGTGGTTCGCGCCGCCAGCGCCGCCAACTGGAAAAAATTCTGGTCCACCGGTGCCGCCGTCGAGTTCACCGGCAGCAAGGATCCCCGCGCCGCCGAGCTCGAGCGCCGCGTCGTGCTCTCGCAATATCTCACCGCCATCCAGTTCGCCGGCGATTTTCCGCCGCAGGAAAGCGGCCTCACCAACAGCACGTGGTATGGCAAGCACCACACCGAGATGATCTGGTGGCACACCGCCCACTTCGCGCTCTGGGGACGCGATGAATTTCTCCAAAAAAATCTCGATTGGTTTGCCCGCGCGCTACCCATCGCCCGCGAAATCGCCAAGGGCCGCGACCTCCGCGGCGCGCGCTGGCCAAAAATGATCGGCCCCGACGGTCGCGAAAGCCCCGGCGGCAATCCGCTTATTATCTGGAACCAGCCGCACCCGATTCATCTCGCCGAGTTGCTCTATCGTAATTCGCCGACGTCCGAGACCCTCGCCCGCTACCGCGATCTCGTGCAGGAAACCGCCGAGTGCATGGCCTCGATGATGAATTGGGATGAAGCGAAGCAACGCTATAATCTCGGCCCGCCGATGTGGATCGCGCAGGAAATCTACGAACAGGGCACGAGCATGAACCCCCCCTACGAGCTCAGCTACTGGGTGCGCGGGCTCACCATCGCGCAGCAATGGCGTGAGCGCCTCAAGCTCGGCCGCGACGCGGAGTGGGACAAACGCATCAAGGCCATCGCCCCCCTCCCCGTAAAAGACGGCAAATACGTCGCCATCGAATCCACCCCCGACACCTGGGACAACAAGGAGAGCCGCCACGATCATCCTTCGTTCCTGATGGCGCTCGGCCAGCTCCCCGGCGACGGCGTGGACCGCGCCGTGATGCGCCGCACGCTCGACGCCACGCTCGCGACGTGGGATTGGGAAACGAAAATCTGGGGCTGGGATTATCCGATGATCGCGATGACTGCCGCCCGCCTCGGCGCGCCCGAGCAAGCCGTGAACGTTCTCCTCAAAACCGACGGCCCGAACAACGCCTACATGCCCAACGGTCACAATCCCCAGCGCGGCGATCTCCCCGTGTATCTTCCCGGCAATGGCGCGCTCCTCGCCGCCGTCGCGATGATGGCCGGCGGTTGGGATGGAGCGCCCGTGGGCGATGCGCCCGGTTTCCCCCACGACGGCTCGTGGGTCGTCCACGCCGAAGGTTTTCACCCGCTGCCGTAGGCGCTTTCGTTTTTTGTAGGCGGGGTGCCCCCACCCCGCATTTCACGTCGCTCACATTTTCCGCGTCGCTGCGGGGTGAGGGCACCCCGCCTACAAAAACAGCCCCTCACTTCCGCACCGTCAGCAGCTCGATCTTCTCCGCCCGCGCCATCGACGGGCTGATCTCGACCACCGCTCCCGACAAGCGCACATCGCCTTCCGCGACTTCAAACCGCCGCGGCATCCCGTCGATAAATTTCGCCACCACCGGCGCGACCTCGCGGCCCAGCACGCCCGCATACGGCCCCGTCATCCCCACATCGCACATAAACGCCGTGCCCTTCGGCAGCACGCACGCGTCTGCCGTCGGCACGTGCGTATGCGTGCCAAGCACGGCCGTCACTCGACCGTCCAGATGCCAGCCCAGCGCGATTTTCTCGCTCGTGGCCTCGGCGTGAATCTCGACCACGATCGCGTCGGCCTGCGCCTTCAGTTGCTCGATCATCCGGTCGGCGCAGGCGAACGGGCAGTCCGCCTTTATGTTCATGTAGGTGCGGCCCAGCACCGTGAAAACCGCCACGCGAAACCCGCGCTTTTCGATGATGAGATGATCCCAGCCTGGGTTCGATTTCGGCAGATTCGCCGGCCGGCACACGCGCTCCATCGTTACGATTTCCGTTTCCCAGCCGCGCTGATCCCACACGTGGTCGCCGAGCGTGATCGCATCCACGCCGCTCTCGAGAATCGTCTTCGCCAGCTTCTCCGTGATGCCCGCGCCGGCCGCCACGTTTTCCGCGTTCGCGATCACAAAATCCAAGCCCAGCTCCGTCCTCAACCGCGGCACCCGCTCGATCACCATGTCGCGCCCTGGCCGCCCCACGATGTCGCCGATAAACAAAAGCTTTAACATCGCGCCAACGTGCTCCCCGGCCACTCGTG
>JANYBX010000398.1 GCA_025360615.1 Opitutia bacterium | reverse complement strand
ATCAGAGACCCAGATCGCCTGCGAGCAGGCTCCTACCGTCGGATTCGATCCGCGTCAGGCGCTTTTCAGCAGACAGCACTGCTTGTATTTTTTGCCGCTGCCGCAGGGGCACGGGTCGTTGCGGCCGGGTTTGGGCTGCGTGATTTTAACCGGCGCGGGGCCTTGGCGGACGGTGCGGGTGTAGATCCATTCGCCGGCAGTGCGGCGAAACTCGGCTTTTTCCTGGAGCACGAGTTCGGCGTTGTTTTCCAGATAGAAGGCGGAGAATTCCACGAACGACTGATCGGGATTGGAGGTGGTTTCGTGGGCGTGGACGACGAGGCGGGTCCACGGGATCGTGGCCTCGACCGGCACCGCGACGTAGGGCTGGCTCGCGGTGCCTTGATAGGTGCGGTGGAGATGCGCCTCATCACCGACGACGTGCGCGGTGAAACGCGAGCGCATGAGTTGCTCGGCCGTGGCGGCGGGGCGCTGGCGCGTGAGGATCGGCTCGCAACAATTTTCGAAAAGTTGGCCGCTACCGCAGGAGCAGGGTTGGCCGCGTTGGGGTTTCGGGAGAGCGTTGGGAAGTATCGCCATGCAGGCTGACGAAGTCGGCGAGGGGCGGTTAACGCGAGCCCGAAGGCAGCGGACGCGGAGTCGCAGTCGGGACGCAAAGCTTCTCCCACCGTGAGTGATGGGGCTACGCCTGACGGGGGAAGCGCGGAACGTTTTGCGCTCAATTCAGGGCCTGAGGCGCATCAGGCGGTGATGAGGCCTTTGCGGATGGCGAAGCGGACGAGGTCGGTCTGCGTTTGGAGGCCGAGTTTGCGGAGGAGATTCGTGCGGTGCGTCTCGGCGGTGCGCGGGCTGATGAAAAGTTTCTCGGCGATGCCGGGGTTGTTTTCCCCCTCGGCGGCGAGTTGGAGGACCATGCGTTCGCGCTGGGTGAGCGACTGGAGCGGGTCGGCGGTGTCGGCGGGTTTGGAGGTGAGGGCGTTGATGGCCCATTCGGAGAGCGGGGCACTGAGGAAGCGGCGGCCGGCGGTGACTTCGCGGATGGCTTGCGCGATCTCGGTGGATTCGGAGCCTTTCAAAATATACGCCATCGCGCCGGAGCGGAGGGCCTCGATGACGTAGGGCTCGTCGTTGTGCATCGAGAGAATCATGATGCGGGTCTGCGGGCACGAGGCGCGGACTTGGTGGAGGACTTCGAGGCCGTGGAGGCGGGGGAGGTTGAGGTCGAGGAAGAGAATCTGCGGGCGGTGTTTCTCGACGAGTTGCACGGCGGCGAGGCCGTCGGCGGCTTCGGCGACGACATGGCAGAGTTTTTCGGTGGTGAGCATCGCGGCGAGGCCGCGGCGGACGATTTCGTGGTCGTCGGCCAGAATGGCGGTGATCATGTGCGGAAAGGGAAAATGGTTTCGGCTTCCACGCTCGCGGCGGGGAGGGGGAACTCGGCGTGGAGGCGGGTGCCTTGGCCGGGCTGGGAGAAAATTTCGAGGCGGCCGCCGGCGAGGCGGGCGCGTTCGGCGGTGCCGGCAAGGCCGAGCGAATCGCGGCGCTCCAGCGCGACGGCGGCATCGAAGCCGCGGCCGCGGTCGGAGATTTCGACGTGGAGGGTGAGGTCGTCGGCGGTGACGGTGACGACGGCGGCGGTGGCGCCGGAGTGGCGGGCGATGTTGGTGAGCGATTCCTGCACGATGCGGAAAACGGTGGTCTCGATCTCGGTCGCGAGGCGGCGGGAGGGGAGGGTGACTTCGAGTTCGATGGCGATGCCGGTCTGGCGCTGAAAGAGATTGGTCTGCCACTCGAGCGCGGGTCGGAGGCCGAGATCGTCGAGCATCGGAGGGCGAAGCTGGAGGGTGAGTTCGCGGACGGAGCGGAGGAGTTCGTCGGTGAGGGCGAGGGGTTCGGCGAGGGCGGGGGTGGTGGCGCGGGCGGCTTCGAGTTGGAAGCGGAGGCCGGTGAGGAGCTGGCCGACTTGGTCGTGGAGTTCCTGGGCGATCTTGCGGCGTTCATCTTCCTGCACGCGGAGGAGACGGGTGGAGAGGGCGTGCGAGAGCGCGGCGTTTTTCTCGGCGAGTTCCTCGGCGGTGCGGCGGACGAGGACTTCGGCCTCGAGTTCGCGGGTGCGCGTTTTGACCTGCGCGGCGAGGGAGCGGTTGAGGGCGGCGAGTTCGTCGGTGAGGCGGGCGTTGATGCGCTCGGTGTCGGCGTGCTTGAGGGCGTGGTTGAGCGCGAAGACGAGCTCGGCGAGGGAGCCGTTGTTGACGAGGAGAAAATCGTAGGCGCCGAGTTTGAAGGCGGCGATGGCGGTCTCACCCGTTATGTCGGAGCAGAGGACGATGATCGGGACGGCGCCGACGCGAGAGCGCAGGTGGCGCAAGAGATCGAGCATCGCGGGGACGGCGAGATCGGCGCCGAGGATGATAGCGTCGAAGCTCTCGGGCATGACGGAGCGTTCCTCGAGGGACGCGGGCGTGGCGGGAGTGACCTGAAGTTTCGGGGCGTTGGCGTAGAGGAAGGAGACCATGGCGTCCTGCTCGTTGGCGTGAACGTCGACGTAGAGGACGGTGTGGCCGCGGATGGGCATGGGCGGCGCGCTGGCACGGAGCTGGCGGCGGTGGCGGGAGAAAGCGCGCTTGGCGATCTCGGGCACGCGTTGAAAATCGGGGGAATTTTTATCGATGCAATCCACGGCGCCGGCGCGGAGGGCGCGGACGGCGAGCTCGGACTGGCCGTTGCCGCTGACCATGATGACGGGGGTGGGATCGCCGCGGGCGGAGAGTTCGCCGAGGACTTCGAGGCCGTTGAGATCGGGCATCACGAGGTCCACGAGGAGGACGTCGAAGCTGCCGAGTTTCATCGCTTCGAGACATTCCTTGCCGGACTTGACATGGGTGAGCGACGCCCCGCCGTGCTGCTCGAAATAGAGAGCCACGAGGTCGGCGATCTGCGGGTCATCCTCGGCGTGGAGGACGCGGAGCACGGCGGCGCTGGAGAAGAGAAAGAGGCCGCTGGTATCGGCGGGAGGGACGAGGCGTTCCGGGTGGTCGATGGTGGGTTCCACGGGTTGGTCGGGAGCGGGGGCGAAGGGGAAGGCGGGCATGGCGGGAGGATGGGCGTCATCCTTTCTTCGGCTCAGAGCGGCGGGGCCTGAGGGGAGATTCGGAGGAAAGACCCCAGCGGGTTTCCGCATGCTCAATTACGGGGGCACACGGATACCGGAAAATCACGCATCGGAGTAATCTGTGCGCATGAACTCACCCCGCACTTCCAACCCGAGCTTTACCCGCTCTGTTTTTTCGAATTTTCGTTTGAGCTTCCGCAGTGTTGCCGCCCTCGGCCTGACCGCCGCCGGTTTGATGTTCGGTGGCTGCTCCACCTACTCCGGCGCCGCCAACGTCGATCTTTTCGTTCGCACCGCCCCCGTTCCCTCCTTGGTTAAACATGGCACGGAGTTCGCCGCCGCCGAGGCGCAGGCGAAGCAGAATCCCGGCGATATCGCCCTCATGGGCGCCGGCAGCTCGATGGAGCCGATGTATGTCGCCGGCACGGCGATCGTCGTTCACCCCGAGAGCTACGTGACCCTCCGCAAGGGTCAGCCCGTCGTCTATCGCAACACCCGCGGCTACTATGTCGCCCACATGCTGGTCGAAGAAACCCGCGACGGCTGGATCGTGGCGGGCATCAACAACGCCGAGCCCGACGAGACGCTCGTGACGAAGCACAATTTGGTCGGCGTCATCAAAGCGGCCTATGCCGCCGCCGACACCTCTTTCCGCGCCGATGTGGCGGCGCGCATCGCGCTCCAGGATGGCATCGGCCAAGGCGCGAAAATGGCCTTGCTACGCTGACATGGTAACCGCCTCCGGGCGGAGTGAGAGTGGCACAGACCCCGCGCGCCCGCCGAGTTCATCGGGCGCGCGGGGTTATTTTTTGAACCGAATTTTTACGCCAAGGTCCGGGTGATTTGCGCCGATGAAGGTAAGTAGAAACCACCATGATCGCCGACCTCGCCATGCAGAGCCTGAACGCCTTTTCCCCCGAGGATCTGGTGAGGGATTTGAAGCACCTGCCGTCGTCGCCGAAGGTGCTGCCGAGGCTGAAACACCTGCTTTGCGACGCGAATTCCGCGATGCACGAGATCGTGGAGCTGATCCGGCTCGACGTGGGCATCGCGGCGCGCGTGCTGCATTTGGCGAACAGCGTGATCTATAACCGCGGCCAGCTTTGCCACACGGTCGAGGATGCGGTGAACCGCGTGGGCTATTCGGAAATTTATCAACTCGTTTCCTACGCCGTCGCCTCGCAAGTGCTGGTGCGGCCGCTGGGGGTTTACGGCATCGAGGCCGAGGAACTTTGGAAACTCTCCGTGGCGGGCGCGCTCGCGGCGGAGATGCTCGCGATTCGCACGGGCCAGGATCGGGCGGCGGCCTACACGGTCGGCCTGCTGCACTGCGTGGGCATGGTGGCGATCGACGAATGGGCGCTGCGCCACGCGCGCGGACTGACTTTGAAACACGCGGGTTTTCCCCGCGAAGCGGTGGAGAGCGAGCGCGCGGCGTTTGGCTTCACGCAGGCGGAGACGGGAGCGGCGCTGCTGCGGCACTGGGAATTTCCGCCGGCGATGTCGGAGCCGGTGCGCTGGCAATACGCACCGCGCGCCTCGGCTGGCCACACGCGCATGGCGAGCCTGCTGCACGCCGCGAAGTGGCTGCGCTCCGCCGTGTGCGCGGGCGGAAAAGTGCCGGCGCCGGAAGCGGCGAACTTGCAGCCCCTCGGGCTCGGCGTGGCGGCGTTGCAGGCGATGGTGCCGGAGCTCAAACGGAAACTCGCCGCGGTGGACTCACTGCTGGATGCGACCGAGCTGAGCGCAGCCGACGGCGAATCGCCGGCGGCCGGCCAGCGTTTCCCGGTGCAGGATTGGGACGAGGTGGCGTGAGGGGCGGGGTAAGCTCGCGCGCTAAACCCAATTTCCGCAGTTGAAACGCGGAGAGCGCGGAGGTTCGCGGAGACGGAAGAGGAAGAAGATGACGCGCGAAAGGACTCACCTGCCGGGTGAAGGGTTGATGGGGCGCAAAAGAGGGTTTTCTCCTCCGCGCTCTCCGCGTCCTCCGCGTTTCAACTGCGCCTTTCAGGCTGAAGCGTTCCATCTGACGCGGGAGTGTCTCAAATTTGGGAGGAAGTGCGGTAGGGCGTGTCTTCGAAATACGACTACAAACCAAGTTGGAACCGCTGATGGGATTTTCCCAATGGGGGAAAATCTTTGGGGAAGCAGCTTCGGCTCATCGCCTACGCCTTGAGGCTTTTGGAGCCTGCTCATCGTGTGCTGTTTCTCCCCATGGAAACAGGCTGGGATCACCAGCCGCATGAGCGGTTCCTTTCCCCCGGGAATTTCAAAGACACACCGGACGTCCAAAAGCAAAGCGACGTTGGGATTAGACTCCGACCCAAGTGTGGCTCGCACTAAAACGGTCGGGCGTAAAGCCCCTCTCGCAGTTTCGGCCCGAGGCGCGGCTTAGGAACAGCGGGCGTAGATTTTTTGGAGGAGAGCGACGGAGGGCGCGGGCGGGGAGCCGGCGGGGCGCGTGGCGGCGAGGCTGCAACGCAGGAGGAGCTGCTCGTTTTCTTTGTCGAGCTGGAGAATCTGGAGGATGCGGCCGCGGGTTTTCTCCAGTTGCACCTGGGTGTGCGAATCGCGCGCGGAGGCGGCGGGCACGGTGCGGAGATCGGCCAGGGTGGTGTCGAGCCGGGCGAGCAACTCGCGTTTGCGCGCGGTCAGCGCGGCGTCGGGCGCGCGCTGGTGTTGGCGCAGGTGGCGGTTTTCATCGAGCACGCATTGGTGGATCTCGTCGCAGAGCTGCTGATGGGTGCGGATGGTTTCCGACTGAGTCATGGGATGGCGGAGGTTTTGGCGGCGGGGGGGAGAGCGGGCTCGGGCGAGCGGCCGGTGGAGTTTTCGAAGATGGCGGAAATCTGGCGGCCGGTCTGCTCCTGCCACGCAAGATGGGAGAGGCGCCAGGCGGCCATGTGGGCGAGTTCGGCGGTGTCGGCCGCGGGCGCGGGACCGGCGACTTCGACGATATTCTGGTAGGTGGCGCGGGCGCGCTCGACGTTGCCGAGGCGTTCGTGGCAGAGCGCGATCTGGTAGAGAATGGGGAGGCGCCAGATGGGCTCGGTGGAGAGGTCGACGAGGCCGGCGTAGATGGAGTGGGCATTGAGGGTGTCGCCGTTTTCGTAGAAATCGTTGGCGAGCTGGTTGCCGGTGCGGCGTTGCCAGTAGGCCCAGCGTTTCGGGTCGGTCGCGACGCGGGATTTTTCGGTGCGGAGTAATTCGATCGTGGCGAGAAAGGCTTCCTGGCGACGATTGAGCGCGCGGAGACCGACGGCGAGGAGGTAGCGGGCCTCGGGGACGTTTTCATCGTCGGGCGATTGCTCGATGAAGGTGCGGAGGGTGGCGACGGAGGCCTCGTGGTCGCCTTGGAGGTGTTGCGCGTAGGCGGCTTTGAAGTGGGCGCGGGCGCGGTCGGCCGGCGCGAGGTCGAGGAGGCGGAGGCGCGCGAAAAACTTGCCGGCTTCCTCGAAGCGGCCGGCTTGGAAGTGGGTCTCGGCGATCTCAAACTGGGCGGTCTTGGCGAGCAGCTGGTAGTGCTCGAAGCCGTCGCTGGGGAGCTTGAGGGTGGAGTTGATGACGTTGTAGAAGCGGCTGATCGCCATCTCATAGACGCCGAGGGCGCGGAGAGTGCGGCCGAGGTCGAGGAGGGCGTCGGGGGTGCGGTCGTCTCCAGGGTATTCCTTGAGATATTTTTCGTAGATGGCGGCGGCTTTGGTGAGTTCGCCTTTCTTGCGGTGCATGCGGGCGAGGCCGAGGAGGGCGCTCTTCATGTCGTTCGCGGGCACGCCGGGGGATTTCATGATCTGGCGAAACGCGATCTCGGCGGCGTCGTAGTCGCCGCGGTCGGTCATGTTGCCGCCGAGATTGAGCATGCCGCGGATTTCATCCTCGCTCAGGGCCGGGGTGGTTTCGGATGAGGATGCGTGGTCGGCGTGCTGGGGTGCGGCGGCGTGCGATGCAGCGGGATGCGCCGGCGCAGGGTGAGCAGGGGCTTCGGCTGGGGAGTGAGCTGCGGGCGATTCCGCGTGAGGGGGAGGCTCGGCCGGAGTCGGCGACTCGGGAGTGGAAGGCGAAGGGGCATGGGTGTCGGCGTGGGCGGGGGCCGCCGCAGTGTGAACCTCCTCGCCGGCCGCGGCGGGCCCGGGGCTGGCTTGCAGGCCGGGGCTGGCCGCAAGGGCGAGCACGAGGCATCCAGTCCAAGGAAGAGAGCGCGGGAGCGGCAGGCGGGGACGGGTCATCGCGGAGTTTGCGTGTAGGTGGCGGAACTGGGAGGGAGGGGCGCGGGCGGGGGGACGGATCCCGGGATGGGAACAACCACGCTCACTTCGGCCGGTCCCTTGGCCGTGCCTGGGATTTGGAAAAAGGGGAGGAAGTCTTCCGGGCGGACGGGCGCGCGCGTGTCATCCGGGATGATGGCGGAGGGCGCGGATTTCTTGGGACGGCCCGGGGTGTCCTTGACGTCGGATTTCGTTGCGGCCGGCGGTGGGAGCGAAGGTGTTTCCGCGATGGGAAGAATCACATCGGAGGAGGGAGGGTTGAGCGACGCGCTGCCCGAGGGAGGCGGCGGTGCGCCGGCGGGCAGCCGGGTCGAGAGGTCGGGCGGCGGCGTGTATTCCTGAAAGCGCAGCGGGGGCGGCCCGAGCGCGAGGAGATAGGGAGTGGATCCTGCCGGCGCGGGAGCACGGAACTGACCCGTGCTGCGCGAACGCCCCGTGGCGTTGGTGTTGGTTGCATCCAATACCGGGAGGAGGAGCAGTGCCACGTAGTGCAATACTCGGAGCGACTCCCTCGGCAAAGGCCGTGGTTCGCGTTGGTTCATTTTGTTGTGAAAGGAGGTCCATGGTTGTGGAGAGTCCTGATTTCTGCCCAAGGAATGAATCGGCGCGCGGCGGGAGTTTCTTAAATGATTTCGGGGTCGAAATGTTAGCAGTTGAAGGCGGGTGGTCTCCATCGCAGCCGGTTTTATGGGGTAGAGCACCCGGCTCAGCCCGAGATGCACCCCAACGGGGTGAGGGCACCCCGCCTCCCTTTCTGCCGCGCTTACGCGGCGGCGGCGGGCATGTCGATCAGCGTGCGCAGGCGGCGGCCGATTTCGTCGAGCGTGTAGGGCTTCAGGATGAAATCTTCCTGGCCGAGCCGTTTGAATTCCTCGCGCGCTTCCGGCGTGATGTGCCCGCTGACGATGATGGCGCGGGTGTGCGGCCGGCAGAGCCGGAGCACTTTCAACACCTCGATGCCGGTGGCGCCGGGCATGTTGAGATCGAGCAGGACGAGGTCGAATTTGCGCTCGGGATCACTGATAATCTCGATGGCTTCCAGGCCGGAGGCGGCGGTGAGCGTGCGGTAGCCTTTGCTGGAAAACGTGGTGGCGAGGAGCGTGCGCAGGGAGACTTCATCATCGACGATGAGGATCGACTCCGTGCCGCAGGGGAATGCGCCGCGCACGGGGGCGACGGGCAGCTCGATGGCCTCAGCGGCGAGCGGGAGGCTGACGTGGAAGGTGCTGCCGACCCCGACGGAGCTGAGCACGTCGATGCAGCCGTGGTGGCTGACGACGATGCCATAGACGACGGCGAGACCGAGGCCGGTGCCCTGGTGGCCCGGCTTGGTGGTGAAGAAGGGCTCGAAGATGCGGGCGCGCACCTCGGGCGTCATGCCGGTGCCGGTATCGCCAACCTCGAGACAGGCGTAGCCGCGCGTGGCATCCACGCCGGGATGGTTGAGCGAGGTGCCGGGGCGCGTGGCGGTGCGGATGGTGAGGGTGCCGCCGGCGGGCATGGCATCGCGGGCGTTGACGCAGAGGTTGAGAATAATCTGCTGAAGCTGGTTCTGGTCGGCGAGCAACGGGGTGAGGCGCTCCTCGAGCTGGAGGTTGAACACGACGGTGCGGGGAAACGTCTCGGCGAGGAGCGCGACGAGATCGCGGACGAGCTGGTTGAGATCGACGGCGGAGAAACGCACCTCGTTCTTGCGGCTGAAGGTGAGGATCTGGCGGACGAGGCCGCTGGCGCGCTGCGCGGCGCGATGAATTTCGCGGAGGCTTTTTTCGAGGATGGCCGGCGTGGGCGTGCCTTGCTGGCAGAACTCGGCGTAGCCGTTGATGATCGCGAGGAGATTGTTGAAATCGTGGGCGATGCCGCCGGCGAGCGTGCCGAGGCTCTCCATCTTGTGCGACTGGCGGAGTTCAGTTTCGAGTTTCTTGCGCTCGGTAATGTCTTCCCGGAGACAGAGGAAATTGGTGATTTCGCCGGAGGGGCTGCGCAGGCAGGAGGCCTTCACGGATTCCCAGACGGTGATGCCCTTGGTGCGCTCGGTGGAGAGTTCGCCGCGCCACTCGCCGCCGGAGCGGAGGGTTTTCCAAAATTCCCCGTAAGAGGCGTCGGAGGCGTGGCCGTCGCGGAGCACCTGCGCACGGTCGGACATGAGATCCTCGAGCGTGCGGCCGCTCATCTCGGTGAATTTAGAGTTCACATATTGGGCGCGGCCATCGACATCGGTGATGACGATCGAGACGGGGGATTGCTCGACGGCGCGGGAGAGCCGGTAAAATTGTTCCTCGGCCATGCGTTGGCGGGTCATGTCGCGGCCGATGGCGCGGATGCCGATGATCGCCCCGGCGGCGTCGCGGATGGCGGTCTCCTCCCAGGCGAACCACCGGACGCCTTGCGGGGTGAGCCAGCGATGTTCGTTGACCGGGCGCTGGGCGGCGGGGGCGGCGGTGGCGGCGGAAAACGCGGCGAGGTCGTCGGGATGGATGAAGTCGCTCACCGAGGAACCGGGGAGCTGCGTGGTGGTGCGTCCGAATTTACGCGCGAAGGAGAGGTTACCCGCGAGGATGTGGCCGTTCAGGTCGCGGCAATAGGCGCAATCGGCGCTGGTGACCCAGGCGCCGAGCCAGTCGGCTGGCGCGGAGCTGGTGAGGCTGCCGGGAGAGGCGGAGACACTGGGGGCGGCGGGCATGGTGAAAAACGGCTGGCGGCGCCGGTCAGGCCATCAGGCCTTCGAGCATGGCCGGCAGCTTTTGCACGGTGTTGGTGATGGAGGCGAGGGCGAGGCGGCTCTCGGCGCTGTTGTCGGCGCCGTGGAGGATTTTCCAGCCGTCGAGCTGCAGCCAGGCATCGGCCTCGACGGGCGGGAGCGGTTCGAAGCCATCGCTGATGCCGGCGTGGCGCACGAGGTGGTCGGCGACTTGCACGGCGGCGGCGAAGAACGCGTGCGAGGTGGCCTTGGCGGGGTCGTTGTGGAACTTGACGGCGGTGATGATCTCGTCGGAGAGATGGTGCCGATCGAGAAAATGCGCCCCGATGCGGGCATGGTCCCAGCCGATGAGCTCGCGTTCCAAACGGCAGAAATCGGCGGCGCTTTTCGCGGGCGTGGTCATCAGCGTGCGCAGTTCCGTGGGGAACGCATAGGCCATGACGACCTTGCCGACGTTGTGCAGGAGGCCGGTGAGGTAGTCGGTGTCGTCATCGACGTGGAGCGTGGTCGAGGAGAGGATTTCGCGAGTGAGAATGGCGGTGCCGATGCTGTGATTCCAGAGCGCTTTCCACGGAAGATTTTTTTGTTTCGTGTGTTGAAGATGTTCCAACTCCTCTAGCACGGGCGTGGCGACGGAGAGCTCGCGAATCTGGCGCAGCCCGAGGAAGAACACCGCTTCCTCGATGTTGTTCACGCGCGCCGAAAGACCGAAGTAAAC
>JANYBX010000380.1 GCA_025360615.1 Opitutia bacterium | reverse complement strand
GTGCCACGTCGCCGGCGTAGTGGATGCGCAGGAGCGGATTGGTCGAGAGATCAAGGTTCTTTGGCAACTCGATCCGCCAAGCGGCGGCGTGTTCGAAATCCGCGTCCACGGGCTGCGCGGCGACCGGTTGATCGGCTTTGCCGAGACGAATCTCACGCAGCGGCCCGTGGACGCGGATTTCGAACACGCCGCCGCTTGGCGGATCGAGTTGCCAAAGAACCTTGATCTCTCGACCGATCCGCTCCTGCGCATCCACTACGCCGGCGACGTGGCACGGATCGTGTTAAATGGCCGCCTCCTCACGGACGATTTCTATAACGGCAACGCCTGGGACCTTGGCTTGCGCCGCTACGCCCGGGAATTGAGCACCCAACGCGACCTGCAGATTCTCATCCTGCCATTGCAGAAGGCCGCGGTCGCACCGGGGAAGAACCAGCGCATTTTTATGGCCGACTCCGCGCTGCCGAAGTTCGCCGATGCGGCCAGCGTGGCTGCGGTGACGAGCATCGAGCTGGTCCCGCGTTACCAGGTTTCACTGTCGGCAGACGGCGCGAAATCGCCGTAGCTCAAACGCGCCGGAAGCGCCGGAGTTGAGGCATTCGGGAGCCTCCACCTCCGGGGGCCATCTTCCGCTGTCCCCGGCGCGCGGCCGGAGGCCGCATCCCCATCCCAGAGCCAAGTCTTGTTTTATGAATAATAAAACAGTTGCTCGAAATTAGAAACACTTGACATTTTTGGCTCATGATACGTCGTGGGCGACGTTCATACGCTCTTGTATGAGCAGTTGCCCCCCTTCAGTTCGGACTACCGTTACCTGCCCCTTCATGTCGCTTTCTCGGCGGGCATCCCGTGCCCAGTCGGATTGTTCACCGTGGAGCCATGTTTCCGCCCCGTCCGGGCCGTTGGATGCGTCGACTTCAACCCCATCAAAACACTCGGGCTTCCCCTGCGCCGAGCGTGATTAGTCCCCAGTTCATAATGAACATCCCTACCCCCCGTCGTATCTTGTTCGTCGTCGCCGCAGCCGCGGTCGCCCTCGCTTGTTCCTCCTCGGCCCGCGCTGCTTTCGCGAAGGGTGCTGACATCAGTTGGCTTCCCCAAATGGAAGCCCACGGCTACACCTTCAAAAACGCCGCCGGCACCACTCAGGATTGCCTTACCATCTTGAAGGGCCTCGGCATCGACTCCGTTCGCCTGCGAACTTTCGTCAACCCGTCGAGCGATCCGTCGAATGGCCATTGCAGTGATGCCGAAACGGCCGCACTAGCGAAGCGCTGCAAGGCCGCGGGGCTGCGCGTGATGATCGACCTGCACTTCGGCGACACGTGGAACAGCGTAGGCGTCCAAAATCCGCCGGCGGCGTGGGCGGGCAAGACTTATGCCCAAACGCTGCAGCTGATGTATGACTACGTTTATCACACGATGAACGTGATCAAAGGGCAGGGCGTGACCCCGGAATGGGTTCAAATCGGCAACGAGATCAACACCGGGATCTGCCGCCCCGTCGGCGCGGTCTCTAATCCGGCGCAGATGACCGGCCTGCTCAACGCCGCCTACGACATGGTGAAACAGGTGTTCCCCTCGTGCAAAGTGATCATTCACGTGGCGCAGCCGCAGGGAACAACCGCGCAGCCGCTGCTCGATGCTTACAAGGCCAATGGGGGCAAGTGGGACATCACAGGCTGCTCGTCTTACGCCAGCAAAAGCAATCAACCCGGTGTGCAAACCGCCGTGCAAAATCTCCGGACCCGTTTCGGCAAGCCGGTCATCATGGTGGAAGTCGGCGGAGCCGTGACCAAAGCAAACGAGACCTACGATACTATCAAACTGTGGCTAGCCGGAATCACGAGCATGAGCGGCTCCAGCGGCGGCGTGTTCTACTGGGAGCCTGAAGGCTATTCTCCCTTCACGAGCTACAACATGACTGCTTGGGACGCCGCGACCAAGGAGCCAACGCACGCGATGGACGCGTTTAAATAATCGGTTCGGCTCTCCGGACCCGGGCCAGCGCGCTCTCTCGCGTTGGCCCAACTAAACACCGCCGCCCGCGATGCCTTCTGCTCCCCAATCGAAACGCTGGTCTTCGATGATGGTGCTCGGCGCCGCGGGTTGCGCCGGTGTGGTGGGATTCTTTGCGCGGCCTTACTTCGCAGCGACACCGATGGCGACTGCGGCTCCGCCTTCTCCGGACATGCGGATCGCAGGGGCGCACGCCGTTCAGCGTGTTGGATCGCTCCCGAAAAAACCTGCCGATGATCATGCGTCCGCGTTTTGGCTGACCTTGCGCGCTCAACCCAGAAGCGAGCAATCGGCCGGGGCGATGGCGGCGTGGCTGGAGAAAATGGCGGAGAACGATCCAGCGGGCGCGCTGAACCTCGCCTTGGCCGAGGAGAACGGGAAAACCCGCGACCAGTTGCGGGATGCCGTCCTCCGCGCTTGGTCCAAGGCCGCTCCCGAAGCCGCGGCGACGTGGGCGCTGCACCAACCCTCGATGGAGGATCGTCTGACTGCGATGTCTGCCGTCTTCGAGGGTACGACGATGCGCGATCCGGGCACCGCGGTCAGGCTCGCCCAGAAACTCTACGCCGAGACACCGGCCCTCGCCCCCGACTACGGCAACATGGCGATTGCGATGCTGGCCAAACACGGCGCTTACGAAGCCGCGATGCAGTTTGCGATGCACGCCGGCGGAAATACCGCTCAGGGGAGTTGGATGAATTCCGCTTTCACCATGTGGGCCCAATATCAACCCGAGTTCGCCGCTTCGGCTCTCTTGCGCGTCACGAATCCGGAACTTCACCGCGAGGCTTTTCTCGGACTCATCGCGGGGTGGACTGCGGCGGACCCGGCGGGGTTGGCCAATTTTGCGAAATCGATGCCTTCAGGGGAGAACCGCACCGAAGCCATGCAGACCTCCCTGCTTCGTTGGGTGAGCGTGGATCCGGTCAAGGCGTCGGCTTGGGTCGACTCGCTCGAGCCAGGGCCTGAAGTCGATCAAGCCGCTGCTGCCGTGGCCAGCATTCCCTCGCTCATCCGCGCCAACCCCGACACCGCCCTCAGCTGGGCGACGAGCATCACTAATCCTGAAACGCGCGCGGCGACGTTGCGTGAACTGGCCACCCAACTCTCCCGGCTCGATATCGCGGCGGCCCGCCGGGTTCTGGCCTCGGCCGCATTCTCTAGTCCGGCGGACCGCGCCGCTTTTTCCGAAGGGGTTAACGCTCCACCGACTTTTGAGTGATGAGCCGGATTTCAGGAAAATGAGCGACATGATCGTCTAGTTTTTTCCGAGGAGCATCCATGTCATTCACCGCGGCGGGCTGTTAAAGTGGGCCCACCCTGTTCGCGTCGCCACCCCGTCCCTCGGCCCCGCGCAAAACTCCTTTGACTCTCTCGTTTCATCTCATGCCCTCGCGATCGAATACTTTCCGTGCAGCCTGTGCTTTGACCGTTTTGGGCGGTGCCGGCTGGATCGCGGCGCTGCATCCCGACGAAACGCCCGCGACAGCGGCGCCGGATCCGTTGCGCATTCCGCGTACAGTTTCCGGCGGAGTTTCCGCCGCCGCCGTCAAGCGGAGTGTAGGGCTGCCACTCGCACAGATTGGCGAATTGCTGGTGCGGCAGCGTGAACTCGCTCCGGCGGATCGCGGCGGGGAGGATGAGATTCGTCGCGCGCTGGCTGGGCTGCTGACCGACGACAACGTCGCGAGCATCGTGCAGGCACTTTCGGAGGATGATCGTCAGTCGGAATTTGGCGTCGAGGCGCTGGCGCGCTGGGCTGCGACCGACGTGCTGGCCGCCTCGCTTTGGCTCGCGCACCAGCCGACTCAGTCCAACGAGCAGACCTCGGCAATCTCCCCGCTGCTCGTCAAAGACATGGTCGTCCTTGAAGTGTTGTGCGAACGATTGCCCGCCGGTGCATGGCGGGAGACGTTGCTTGAAAACGCCAGCCGCGCGGCGCAGCGCGACAACTGCGCAGGCGCCGCGCTCTTGGCGCAGAGCATGCAATCCGGCGTGGATCGAACCCGGGTTCTGCTTGGGATCGCCGATGAGTGGGCACAGCGCGATCCGGTCGCCGCTGCGCATTGGATCGCGGCCCAGTCGGAGTCCGTGCTGCGCGACGAGCTAGTCTTGGCCGCAGCCAGCGCGCAGGCCTCGACTGATCCTGTCGGTGCGCTCGAGTGGACGAGAGTGATCGCGTCCGACGTCACGTTCGAACGAGCGATCGGGAAGGTCGCCGCGATGTGGGCCGACTATGCTCCGCAGCGGGCCGGGCGTTTCGCCGCCTTGCACGAAAGGCCCGACCCAAAATTAAAAAAATGATGCGCGGCGCGACCATGGTCCGCTCCTGAAATTTCCGCCCCGAAACCCAACCCCCAAACCATCGATCCCCATGTCATCGTCTCGACTCGTCCGAACCGTTTCCCGCGCCTTCGCCTCCGCCATCGGCGTTGTTTTGCTCGCGCTCACCCTTGCGCCGGCCCACGCCGCCGTAATTACCAACGACACATTCTGGAAAGATACTTCCGGCAACCCGCTTTACTCGCAGGGCGGCGGCATTTTCAAATTTGGCAGCAAGTATTACTGGTATGGCGTGAAATATAACGGCGCTGTGACCTACTACAACGCTCCTACGGGTAAAAACGGCGACACCAGCTTCAACGCCGTCACCTGTTACTCGTCGACGGACCTGGTGAGCTGGAAGTTCGAAAGTAACATCCTCACCTCCGGCACGGCCGGCCTGTCGGGCATCAGCTGGTTCGGCCGGCTGGGCGTGGTCTTCAATGCCAACACCGGGAAATACGTGCTGATGGCCCAGTGCTACTACGCGAACGGGACGACAGGGGAATTCTTTGCCGCGGGGACATCGCCCACCGCCAATTTCGTTTTCAACAACGTCCAGTATCCGGTGCCCGGTGTCGTCAATAACACCACCGGTGACCAGACCGTCTTCACCGACACCGATGGGAAATCCTACCTGATCTGCTCCAGCAGCAGCGGCCGCTCCAACTGGTATGTGTCCAAGATTCGCGAGTCCGACTCACTCGCGATCGAGACGGCCGTGCGCATCGGCGGCGGCACGGGCCGCGAGGGCAACTGCATGTTCAAATACAACGGCCGTTATTATTTCTGCTCGTCGGATCTTCACGGCTGGAACGCCTCGCACTGCTATGTCATCAGCTCGACGAGCATTCAGGGCACGTATTCCTCCGAGTCCGTGATGGCCGGCACCGACGCGGATTTCTGCCACGTTTCGCAGACCGGATTTTTCGTCACGATCACGGGCACGGCCGGGACGACCGTGATTTTCTGCGGCGACCGCTGGTCCGATTTTGCCGGCAACGGCCTCGGCTACAACGCGTGGTGTCCGCTCACTTTCAGCGGCACCACGCCGACGTTCAAATCGATGAGCAAATGGGATTTCAATGCGGCTGCCGGCACGTGGAGTGTGGCGGCGGGCAATAATTTCCTGCTCAACCCGACGTTCGAAGCCGACCGCGTTTCCCAAAACGCCCTCGCCGGCTGGACCAACTGGACGAACCTCACGTCCGGCACGCCCAACAGCAACAAGAGTGGCGGCCACACGGGCAACTGGTCCGCGCAGCACTATTTCGCGTCCGCCTACTCCGCCAGCACCCATCAAGTCGTCACCGGCTTGGTCAACGGCACCTATACCTTGAAAGCGTGGGTAAAAAGCAGCGGCGGCCAGACCACGGCGCAGATTTACGTGAAGAGCTTCGGTGGCACCGAAATCGATCACTCCGTGAATGGCGCGATCGGCAGCTGGACCCAGATCACGATCTCAAACATCAACGTGACCAACGGCCAGGCCGACGTCGGGTTCTACTCGGTCGCGAATGCTGGCAATTGGGTGATCGTCGACGATTTCGAGCTGACCAAGAACTGAGCACCCGCGCGCATTCCAACGTCTTCAGGCTGGCCCGGGATTTCCGGGCCAGCCTTTTTCGTTGGTCCCTCATCGTTAGCCGGAACGATCGCTGAAGAATCACCGCCGGTGAACCGCGGGGCCATTTCCTCGCTGCGCAACTCGTGAACTTGGGCGTGAATAACGTCGCGGATAGCTCGCTGGGTTTGGTTGCCGCCCTCGGGTTTGGCAGCGGCTGAAGCAAAAAAGGACATGGCACCAAAGCCATGTCCTTCGACCTATCCTTGGGTGACTGATCCGGGTTCGTTACTTGAACGCATCCATCGCCACGGTGGGGCGGCCGTTTGAGCCGAAGGCGCCTTTGGTGTAGCCCTGCCAGTTATTGTAGGATTCCGGCTCCCAGTAGAAGACTCCGAGTCCTTTGCCGCCAGAGACTGACTTCGTCTTGTTGATGATGTCGGTGATAAAAGATTTCGCCGTCGAGGCGGCGGTCACTTCCATGCCGACTTCGGAGACGATGACTTCCTTGCCGTAGCGCGCCACCATGTCGTTCATGTTGGTCAACGCCTGGCTGTTCAACGTGGCCCCGTTCGAGGTGGTTGGATAGAGTGAGAGGCCGATGACATCGTATTTCGCGCCGTTCGCTTTTAGGCCGTCAAACATCCAGCGAAAGAGGCTGTTGTCGTAGCCGTTCGAGATGTGGACGATCACCTTGGCGTTCGGGAACGTCTGCTTCACGCCGTTGTAGCCGCTGGTGATGAGGCCCGCAAAGTTGCTCATGCTGACCGAGGCCTTGCCGTCGTTCCAGAGCATGCCGTTGTTGGTTTCATTGCCGACTTGGACCCACTCCGGCGTTACGCCGGCGGCTTTCAGCGCTTGCATCACATTCGTCGTGTGCTGCCAGACATCGGTATAGAGCTGGCTGATACCGTGACTCGCCCACGCGGCGGGCTTGGTCTGCTGACCCGGGTCGGCCCAGGAATCGCTGTAGTGGAAATCGATCATGATGCGCTGACCGCGATTTTTCGCGCGCACCGCCATCTTCACGACGTCGGCCTGGCCGCACCAGCCGCCGGCGGGATTCACCCAGACGCGGAGCCGGATGGAGTTGATCCCGCAGCCTTGCAGCACGAGCAGGCAATCCTGCTGGGTGCCGCTGGAGTTGTAGAATTTGATGCCGCTGGCCTCCATTTGGGAGAGCCAGCCGACATCGGAGCCCTTCGCGAATGTGGCGGCGTGGGCGGAGGTGGCGCACAGCGGGAGCAGGCAAGCGAAGGCGAGCTTCGCGACGTAACGGGGTAACTTCTGCAGCAATGAGGTTTTCATCGTTTTGGGGTGGGGTTGGAATCCGACACGACCGCCGGATTCTGGAGAAAGGCTGCGCGGATGGGACAGATTTGCAAGAGTAACACCAAAAATAAAACAGTTTATATTGGTAGGGCGGCGACTGCACGGCATGGGTTTGGGATCGTGGCGATGGTCGGTTCAGTGATGCGGAAATGGTGTGCGAGAGTGGGAGGGGAAATGAGGAGGGTGAGTCTTCGATGATCAATTTGTTCGCGTTCGCGGTCCGGCGGCACCCATTGTTTTGAAGTTCTTTTTGGGGCCTATAGCTCAACGGTTAGAGCAGAGGACTTTCACGGGTCGCTGGCGGGGAAACGCGCCAGTTGTAAGGTGTAAATTCGGTGAACGGCCTGCCTTCGAGGCGACCCAACGCCGAGCCAAGTCCGCTCGCAAGGGCGGAAAGGTGTAGAGGCCATAATCACCCGCCTTCTCCCGACCAGGGAATGGCGAAGGCATGGTCCAGACCACGCACCGGCTTGAAAAAGCCGGGCGGCGAAAGCCGAAGTGGTAAGCATAATCCTTTGGTTCAGGGTTCGAATCCCTGTGGGCCCACCAGTTTCCGCCCCGCCGCTTACCAGTGAACACCGCGGCGCATTTGTCTTTCGGGCCAGCGGTCGCGAGGGTTTTCCACCGCCCATGAAGACTCTGCCGTCGATTTTCATCTCTGTGGTCATGCTGGCGCTGGGTTGGGGCTCAGCGCCGCCGGCCCTCGCCGCGGCGCTCGACCCGGTGGTCTTTGGCGACACCGCTTCCGAATCCGCCCACGCGCTCGCCGCGCCAGGCACCGAGGTGCTCGCGGGTGCGCTCGGCCAGCCGGCCCGGCGCGCGCCGCCGCCCTCGGGCAGCCCGCGACCGCCACGAGCGCCACTCTCACGTTTGCCAGCGTGCAACTGTCCGACGCAGGCAACTACACCGTGGTCATCACCACCTCCGCCGGCACCACGACCAGCAGCGTGGCCACGCTCACCGTCGCGACGCCCGGCACCAATCCCGGCCGCCTGATCAACCTCTCGATCCGCAGCAATGCGGGCGCGGGCGCGAAAACGCCCACGCTGCCGCGCCTCATCAACGCCTCCGCGCGCACGCAGGTGGGCACGGGCGCGGATATCCTGATCGCGGGATTTGTGGTCGGGGCGCGACGCCGCGCCCGGTGCTCATCCGCGCGGTCGGGCCGACGCTCGGCGCGTTTGGCGTGAGCGGCGCGCTCGCCGATCCGAAGCTGGAACTCTACGCGGGCACCGCGCTGATCCAGTCCAACGACAACTGGGCTGGCACCGCCGCGCTGGGTTCGGCGTTTTCCGCCGTCGGTGCGTTTTCGCTCGATCCGGCTTCAAAGGATTCCGCGTTGCTCGTGACGTTGCCGCCTGGCAGCTACACCGCGCAAGTGAGCGGGGTGAATGGCGCGACCGGCGTGGCGCTCGTCGAAGTTTACGAAGTGCCGTAGCGGCCTAAACGGAGAGGCGGCTTTCCAGCCGCCAGGCTGAAGCACTCATTTCCGGGGAGCATCCGCGCCGCTCTCCAGCACGCCCAGCGGCCAGCGAGGCGAAACCTTGCCGACTTTTTTCAGCCAGAAATCCATCTCGGCTTCAAATCCGGCGCGGGCCGCCTCAAGTGGAATTTCCTGCTGCTGGTTATTGCGCGGGAGTCGCCACGCGATCTCGAGTTCCCCCGACGGCGAGGTCAGGTAGCTCCGCGAGTCGATGGCGAAGACCGTGGTCGCCGAAGCGAGGTTTCGCTCGGGAACAGTGACGGGCGCCAGGCTCGCGAAAAACGGCGTGTTCTCCTTGTCGATCACTTCGAAAATAATGTCGGTGCGCCCGCGTTGCCGGCTCACGTAGATGCGATGGCCGATCGATCCGCTCCACAGCGTCCACTGATGGCACAGGAAAGAGGGATGGGCAGCGTCGATCGGCAGCCTGAAGCCTTTAACATAAGAACCGCGCAGCAACATCCAGATGCCGTTGTTCAGCACCTGTTGCGCGCGTTCCGCGAGCGGACCCGGTTCCGGAACCACCACGGGAATCCGATCCTCCGGCACGCGCCAGACCATCGAGCCCCAGTGCGGTGCGGGCGTGGGAAGCTGAAGCGTGAGCATGCGCTTTTCCAACGTGCCGGCCGTTTCGACCTGCAGGGTCCAAGTCACGCCGCTTTTTCCCGACGCGACTTCCGTCCATTTCTTTTTCTGAAGGTCGCGCCAGTGGTTCAATGACGAAGCCCCGCTCGCCGTCGGTAGGCTGTCTGCGGTGAGAATGCGGTCCCCGGGCCGGACGCCTGCTTTCGATGCCGCCGTGTTGGGCAGGACCACATCGACGACGGGCGAATAAATTTTCCGAGAGGCGTTGGAACGCTCACCGTCGAAACTAGGCGAAACGCGGAAACCAAAATCCTCGAGCTGTTCGCCGGTAACTTTAAACGCGGACAGCTGGGTGACGTCGGCCGTCGCGTCGGGTGCAGCCGCTTTGGATTCGGCCGCGGCGACGCAACACGAGGCGCCCAGCATGAGGGCTGCGGTCGCGCAGCAAAGACGGCGGGCGAGGTGCGTCCTCGTCACCATGATCGGGGCATCGATGGGAGGCATGAGTTGAGTGAAACGACCACGGCGTTCATCCGCACGCACCCGCGCGCGTCCACTTCCGGGCTCGGCTTACGAACCTGAAAAAATTAGCGCGTTCCGCTTTTTTCACAGGATCGAGCGAAGACCCGGCACGCGGCGGGCGAGATCGGCGATGGCGTAGCTGGCAGCGAGCCCCGTGACGGTCAGAAGCGCGGGGAGAATCAAGAGACTTTGCGGAAGTGTTCGGTAGAGCATGAACAGGGCGACGAGCACGGGCGTATGGAAAACATAGACCGCGAACGAGCGGTCGGCGAGCCAGCGAAGGAAAACAGTTTCGCGATTCATCCGAGCGGAGAAAAATGTGAGCAGGCCTAGCGAGAGACCCACGCCAGTGAGTTGTTCCCACAGCGCGAGACCGAAAGCCTGCCAGTGCCAGCCGCCGAAGAAAACAGTTTCAATTTTATCGCCGCCCCGGGCACCCACGAGCATCAGGACCAGCATCAGAATGGGGCCGCCGATAAGCGCGAGCCAGCCGGCGCGGCAGGCTTGGGAGGCTCGCGCGAGCGGGAGCAGCCAGCCAGCGCGGGCCGCGTGCAGCCCGGCGACGAAGAAGGCGATGTATTGCACAAAAAAACAGAGCTGTAGATTCGAGACGCTCGCGCCGATCGGCTGAACGAGCCGCACTAGAAAAGTGCCCAGCCCAAGCGCGAGAGCGAACAGCCAGAGCACGCGGCCGGAGGGCGCGGCGCTCGCCGACGGCGGAGATTCGCGGACGGGACGCACCGCGCGCCAAGCCGCTAAGACCAGACAGAAAACGAGCAGCGCCACGGCAAACCAAAGCGGTCCGCTCGATCCGAGAAAACGGCCGGAACGGAGATAATTGACGTAGTAGGCGAAGGGCGGACCGAACTTGGCGTGCCACGGATTCAGCCCGAGCAGGATGAACGGGTGAATCACCAGCATGTAGAAAAGTGCCGGCAGGCCGAGTCGCACCAATCGCTCGCGCACGAACGAGCCCGGCCCGCGCCGCGCGAGCGATTTTTCGGAAAAATAACCGGACACAAAAAACAGCAGGCCCATGATAAATGACTGGAGATGTCCCTGCCAAACGATGAACGGCAGCTTCGCCGCGAGCGACGGCTCCTGCGCACTCATCGCATACCAATCGCCCACGTGGCTGTAGGTCACGCACGCATGCATGTTCACGACCAGCAGAATGACCAGGGTGCGCAAGTGATCGACCCAGGGCAGGCGAGGGGAAGGGGCGGGCGCAGCCGACATTCGGAAGAGTGGCGGCGAATGGCCGAAGGATGAAATGAAATTATGGAGGCATGGGTTAGGCCGGGGTGAGCGGGCGTAGGACCAATCGCCTTCGCTTTTGCACGCAGGAATTCGCGCCTGCAGGCAGCCGGCCCACCAAGTCACCACAACCGTTCCGCGTGGCGGAAACTCCGGCGCCTCCGGCGCTCAAGGTCCGGCTTGTTCGCAGCGTTACCGGCCGATCTGCGGGCGACGGATTTGTGCAGTGCTTGCGCGCGAAGGGGCAAAGCTCACGGCACGAGGTAGAGTTCGACGAGGGCGACGCCCGTGGTGTTGTTTTTGCCGGAAACTTTTAAGGTGAAAGAACCTTGGATGAAAGTGGGGAAGAGCACGGCGTCCTTGCTGTTTTCAGGAAGCGCGAAGGCGCCGACGGCGGCGCTGGTCGTGCGAATTTCGGCGGCGTTGGCATTGCTGTTCCAGTCGTCATTCGTCGCGAGCACGGTGCTGCCGGAGTAGAGCGTCAGCTCGGGATCGGCGAGCGCGCCCGTGACGCCGAACGCGCCGAGCGCGGGCCCCACGGCGCGCACGAGCACCCGGCGCCCGCCACCGCCAGCGAACACCATGCCGGGAATCAACACGTCGCCACCGCTGCCGACGACCGCGCGCGCGGCGAGGTTGACGAGCTGGCCGTTCGAGGGGCCGGAGTTCGCATCGTAGATTTCCACGAGCGCGACGCCGGTGCCGGAGGCGACGCCTTCGATTTTCGCGGTGTAGGCGCCGGGGGCGAGCGTGGCGAGGAGCACGGCGTCGCGGCTGCCCGCAGGGAGAGCGAAGGCGCCGGTCGCGGCGATGGCGGCGCGGGCTTCGGCGAGCGCGGCGGGGGTGGATTGCGTTTCCCAATCGTCGTTCGACGCGATCTCGGTGCTGCCTTGGAGGAGCGTGAGTTTTGGATTCGCGAGCGTGCCGCTGACGCCGAAGCCGGCGAGCGCGGGGCCGACGGCGCG
>JANYBX010000308.1 GCA_025360615.1 Opitutia bacterium | reverse complement strand
ATACCGTATAACCAAACCCATGACGGATGACGTGCGGCGTGCCGGCGCGCGCGGGCAGCGGGGTGGGCGACCAGAATTGCCCGGTCAGTTCATCGCGGATGTAGAAGGCCTCGCCGGAGGCGTCGGTGATCGCGTCGTTATTCCAGGGGGTCAGGCGAAACTCATGGGAATTCTCCGCCCACGTGTAGGCGCCGCCGGTCTCGGACACGACGGTGCCGAAATGGGGATTCGCGATCACGTTCACCCATGGGGCCGGCGTCATCTGGGCGGGCTGGAGGGTGATGACATACTCGTGGCCGTCGCGCGTGAAACCGCCGAAACCGTTTTGAAAAATCAATTCCCGCGGCGGCAGCGCCACGGGTGGCTCGGCCACGACGGAGCGGGAGGGCGCGAGCGCGGGCACGACCAGATCGGGATTGCCGGGGCGGTTGAGCTGCTCCGCGAGCGTGCCATTTTCGTCGGTCAACACCACGCGCGCCACGCTTTGCAGAAGCACGCGATCCTCGTGGGAAACCTGTTCCAGGCGCCGGACGAAGATGCCGCCCGGCTTGTCCAGCCACTGCGCTTCGAGGCCCGAAGCGATCGACGTGACGATCTGCTCGTGCAGCGACTGGAGATAAACGGAGGCGTTTTCGTTGAGGATGACCAGCTCGACCGCGAGTCCCTTCATGCGCCAGTAGGAGTGGGCGCGGATCAGTTGTTGGACGATTTCGATTTTGGCCGGATCGCTGATGCGCAGGAGGACGATCGGAGTGTCGCCGGAGATCCCGTAGCTCCAGAGCCCGCTTTGGCCGCGGCGGTTGTCGAGCAACACGCTGGGTTGAGCGCGGAGCGCGGGGTTCGCGTAGATCAACGCGCCGGCCAGCCGCGCGTAGAGCTGCGCCTCGGCCTCGGAGGCGTTGAGATGGCGGAGCGTCACCTGGCTGTGGGTCCACGCGAGACCGAAGGCGCGGTCGGCCATGCGGGGATTGTGGTATTTCTCGACGAGGGACAGCGCCGCCTCGCGGGTTTCCACGACGCCGAGAATCACATCGACGCGCGCAGTTTCATGCGGGGCGAGCGTGACGGTGCGGCGGAGCGCGATGATGGGATCGAGCACGGAGCCGGCGGTATTGGACAGCGGTGCGACCCGCTGCAGGGCGGCCGGGCTGGCGGGCGAACGGCCGCGCCCGACGAAGCGCGCGCGATCCGTTTCGCAGGAGATTTCGCCCTGCTCCGCTCCCTGGCCAACCATGAGGTGGAAGAGCCACGGCGGTTTTTCGCCGGCGGAACGCGCGCGCCGGGTGCAGAGAATCGCGGGATGCCGCCGCACAAATTCGGTTTGCACGAAGAGATTGCTGAAGGCGGGATGCGCCGCGTCCGCCGCCGCTGAGGCCAGCACCACTTCGGCGTAGGTGGTGAGTTCGATCGTGCGCGGGTTCGACGTGTGATTGGTGAGCGTCACGCGACGCAGCTCCACGTCGTCCTCGGGGGACACGCTGATGTCGGTGTGAACTTCGAGGCCCGCGTGGTGCTGCCGGAATTCGGCGCGCGCCTGCGTGAAGATGGCCTCGTAGCGCTTGGTCGGGCGCAACGTGGGCTGGTAGGCGCCGGACCAGAATTCGCCGGTGGCGGTGTCGCGCACGTAGACAAACGTGCCCCACGCATCGCGCGTGGCGTCTTCGCGCCAGCGGGTGACCGCGAGATCGCGCCAGCGACTATAGCCGCCGCCGGCACTGCTGACAGCCACGTGATAGCGGCCGTTGGAGAGTAGATGAACCTCCGGCGTGGGGGTGCCGGGATTCGTGATGACGCGCATCACGCTTTCGCCTTCGCGCTCACCGGGCGGCTGGCGCGAGCTGCGGAGTTCCAGGTTTTCGTCGATCACCTTGGCGGCGATGTTGGGCACGCGTTCGTGCAACAAGAGATCCACCGCGCGCAAAAGTGGGGAGGCCAGAAAGCGCCGCTGCATCGGCCGGCCGAGCAACAGATACGCCAGCGCGAGCAAGCCCATGCCCTGGTGATGCACCATGAACGACCGGATCGTGACGCTCGTCTGGCCGGGCGGCAGACGGGACGGCGTGTAGTCCACCGCCTCGTAGAACCCGTGTTCACCGGAGCGCCCCTCGGCGGCGAGTCGCTGGAGGTTTTCGCACGCCGCGCGCGGCGCGACCATCAGCGCCATCATCGTGGCGTAGGGCGCGATCACCAAGTCTTCCGCCAGCCCGCGCTTCAACCCCAGGCCGGGCACGCCGAAGGCGCGGTATTGGTAAGTGAGATGAACGTCCGTGAGATTATAACCCGATTCGGAGATGCCCCACGGCACATTTCTCAGCTGGCCATACTCGATCTGCTGCTCGACCGCGCCGCGATACATCTGGTCGAGGAGCGTGTTCTCATAGGTCGGCATCACGAGGAGCGGCATCAGGTATTCGAACATCGAGCCGCTCCACGAAATCAGCACCGGCTCGCGCCGTGAACCGACGATCAGGCGGCCGAGGGAAAACCAGTGCTCCTGCGTGACCTGCCCCTGCGCGATGGCGACGTAGCTGCACAAGCGCGCTTCCGACGCCAGCAGGTCGTAGCAACTCGCGTCGCGCTTTCTCTCCGGCACGTTGAATCCGACGGAGAACAACTCGCGTTCGGGATCGACCAGAAAGGAGAAATCCATCGCGGCAAACTCCGCGCCTTGCCCGGCCAGTTTTTCCAGCGCATGGATCCGCTCGCTAGCGCGATCACTGGCATCGCGCAGGCCGTGCAACCAGTCGGCGAGGAGCGTGCGTTCATCCTGTCGCAGCTCGTCCGTTGCGGAAAAATGTTGGAGCGCTTCCTCGATCAAAGGGCAGAGCGATTGGTCCAGCTCCGAGACTTCGCGCAAGGTCGGCGCCAGGTCGAGCCGGGCCAGTTGCTCTCGGATGTTGCTGGCGTCGCTGGGGAGAAACTCGAAAACCAACGGGGCCAGCGTCAGCCAGGGGGCGATAAATAGGAGGTCATCGAGATGCTCCGCGCAATTTCGCGCGAGCGTCCGGCTCCAGCGTTTCGTCTCTTCGTTTCCGGTTTGTTCGAGTGCGATGGCGATCCGGGTGGCTTGGTCCTTCACTCGGTGCAGAAGCGAAAATCCGTCGCGGAGCGAGCGGTCGACCGGATCGGGCGCGGATGGTTTCTCGAATTCAGCCAACTCACTTTCCAGCGTTTCCAATGCGTGGTGTCCTCCGTTCCGCTCGAGTTCGCGCAGAATTCCCACGGTGTCGCGCAGACCGGCGAACAGCCGGGGGAGGAGGACGGGCTGGGTGGCCAGCTCGAGCAGGCCGGGGCCCAGCGTGAGCAGGTGGCCGGCGAGATTTCCACTGTCCACGCTGGAAACATAGAGCGGCAGCAGGGGCTTCAGCGTGCGCGTATCATACCAGTTGTAGAAATGGCCGCGGTGCCGCTCGAGGCGCAGCATCGTGAGGAACGCATCCTGCGTGCGCCGCACCAACCCGCCCACTGGCAGGTAGCCGAAGTCGCAGGCCGTGAGATTTGCGAGGAGGGCCAGGCCGAGGTTGGTCGGCGAAGTGCGCGACGCGACGACGGGCGCGGGCACTTCCTGAAAGTTGTCCGGCGGCAGCCAGTTTTCCTCGGCGGTCACGAACGCTTCGAAAAAGCCCCACGTTTTGCGCGCGGTTTTCCGCAGGAAGAGGAGTTGCTCGTCGTTCAGCTCCGACGCCGGTGGCGTGATCGGCTGGCTGATGCTCCAGGCGACCCAGGGCGACACGACCCACACGCCGAGGATCACGCTCGCGAGCGGCCACTCATGCGGCTGCATCAACGTCAGAAACAGCCCGCTGCCCACGGCCAGCGTGGGCACGATCCACATTGTGGCGTAGAAGCTGGCGAGGCCCGTGTTCGCAGTGCGCTCGGCGTCGCTTGAGGTCTGCCATTGGAGCAGGCGCTTGTGCGTCAGCAGCACGCGCAGGAGCGTCCTCACGGTGGCGTCGAGGCTGATGAACGCGTCGTAGGGCAGGAAGGCGATCGTGAGAAAAGCCTGGGCCCACTGTCGTGCGCCGGAGCCGGCGATGCGCGCCAGATGCATCGAGACCGGCAGCTCCTCGGGCTTCCGGCACAGCTCGACGGCCGCCGCGAGAAATCCCGGGGTTAAAATAATCGCGAGGACGAGCAGCGGGCCGATGCCGGCGAGTTCCGGCAGCCAGATCCAGTTGCCCAGCAGCAAAAGCAACAGCGCGGGCGGCACGAGGCTGCGCCGGAGGTTGTCGAAGATTTTCCAGCGCGAGAGGCCCGAGAGCGGATTCGCGATGCGGCAGGCGTCGGAGCCCGGCACGCGTGGCAACAGCCATTGCGCGATCTGCCAGTCGCCGCGAATCCAGCGGTGGCGCCGGTTTACGTCCGCATTGTAGCGCGAGGGATATTCCTCGTAGAGCTCCACGTCGCTCACGAGCGCGGACCGCGCGTGGCACGATTCGATCAAGTCGTGGCTAAGCACGGCGTTTTCCGGGAAGCGGCCGCTCATCGCCTGCTCAAACGCATCCACATCGTAGATGCCCTTGCCGATGAAGGAGCCTTCCTTGAACACGTCCTGATAGACATCCGAAACCTCGCGGGTGTAGGGATCGATGCCGACATCGCCCGAAAAAAGCCGGACAAAAAGGGAGCGGCCGGCGCTGGGCAGGCTCACGCCCACGCGCGGCTGGAGGATGCCGTAGCCCTCGGTGACGATGCCTTTCACCGGATCGAACCTCGCGCGGTTGAGCGGATGGGCGATGGTGCCCACGAGCTGGCGCGCGGTGTCGAGTGGCAGCTGCGTGTCGGTGTCGAGCGTGATGACGAACTTCACACTAGGGAGCAGGGCGGTGTCGCCTACGATATCGGAAAAGCAGTCCGCGGGGCCACCGCGAAGCTGGGCGTTGAACTCGGCGAGCTTGCCGCGTTTGCGCTCGTAGCCCATCCAGAGTTTTTCCACGAAGTTCCAGCGCCTCGGGCGGTGAAAGAGGAAGAAAATCCCGGGACGCACCGGCCGATATTTTTCGTTCAACCTTTCGACGCCCGCGCGCACCTGTTGGAGGAGCGGTTCGTCGTGCGGCGTGGTTTTTTCCAGGGCGTCCTTGAAATCGGTCAGCAACGCGAAGTGCAGGTGTTGATCCCGGTTGGCGAGATAGTGGATCTCCAGAATCTCGATGAGGCGCGCGATCCCCTCGGCGTTGGACAGGAGGGTCGGCACCACGATCATGGTGCGGCACTCGGGCGGGATGCCCTTGGAATAGTCGAGCCGCGGGAGCAGGCGCGGCTTCACGAGCTGCGCGGAGAGCCAGTTGATCAGCCCGACCGCGAGCTGACTGATGCACAGCAGGAACAGGCTCGCGCACACGACGAGTTTCCAACCGTGGATTTGCAGCGCCTGCGCCTCGCGCGTCAGCCAGAACGTGCCGAGAACCGTGAGTGAAACGATGCCGCCGACATAAAACGTGAGCGGAAACCGATGCACGCCGCGCTCGATCAGCGTCCGCCACGGCCAGCGCACCCCGGCGATGCGTTCCAGCAGGGGCTGACCTTTGTCGATGAGATAGCAGCCCACATGCGTCGCGCGGTTTTCGCGCCCGTGTTGGCGCCCATTCTCCGCGGCGAGCTGGATCGCGCGCAACGCCACCTCCGGCTCCGGCAGTTTCCCGTGTCGCGCGATGGCCTCGACTGAATGGCGGTAGCGATCCCGGGTGGAAAAATCCATCGTGCCGTAGATGCCTGCGGGATCGCCGCGCAGGGTGCGATCCACCACGCTCGTGGTCTCGACAAAAGTGCGCCAGTCCATCGCGGTCAGGAAGCGCAGGCTCGCGATGCTGTGGCTGATGGAAATCTGGTCGGCGGCCTGATTCTGGCTTTCGGCCTGGACGAGTTGCTCGATGGAAAGCCCCTGCTCGGCCAGCCGCTGCTCCAGCCAGTTTCTCACGAGTTGCACCGCAGGATTTTGCCGGGACAGGCGGTGGGAAAATTCGGCGACGAACGAACTCGACAGTGGAAGATCCGATTCCGCCATGTCCGCCACGACCACGACGAGATGGGACGGTTGTTTCGCCGCCATGTCCTCCACGCGGTCGACCCACAGGTCGGCCAAGTCCCGATCATGGCGGCCGATCGTGAGCCGGGAGGTGACGCGGCGAAGATTCTCAATCAGCGCGAGCCGGAGCATGATCGGCACGGCCCAGAGCTCGCCCAGTTTCAAGGATTCCACGGTCTGGTAACCGGCGATGAACGCATGAAGTGACTCGGCATCGAGCTGGGCGTCCACGTGGGAAATCAACTCGAGCACGAGGTCGTAAACCCGCGCGAGACCCGCGGAAGGACCATTCAACAGGCGGGGAAGCTCGCGGCTGTAGTTGCGCGGCAAATGCAACCGCGCCATCTGAATCTGCTCCTCAATCAGGTAGAAATTATCGAGGAGCCACTCGGCGGCGTGAGTGACGCGCCGCTTTTGATCGGCGGCGTGAGTCGCGCGATTGTAGGCGCGCAACACCTGTTCGTTTTCATTGAGCCGGGCGAGGAGGCGGTTGGAAGCCCGGGTGATGACCGTGCGGTGCGACGAAGCAAGGGCCTTCGCGTGGCGCGTCAGCTGATCCAAGCTCAGTAATTCGGCGCGCAGAGGCGCCTCGCCCGGCGGAGGGGGCGGGCGAGTTTGGCGCTTCATCCAATTTTTGAGGCGCGTGGACACGGTCTGCATGACCTTCTTGGTCACGCATCTTCGGGCGCGGTTCGTGCCGCCGCTCAGGTAATTTATTCCGGCTAAAACGAAGCGATTTAAGATTTCACCGCCGCGCTGTTTTGACGGGCGCAATCGAGCAGCGCTGTTTGAGCGGCGCTGATGTTTTCCGATTTTCCGCCCCAAGCTTTGAGCGCGGGTTCCTGCAACGCACGACCGAAGGAAAATGTGAGCGCCCATGGTCCGCGGCCGGCGCGATTGATCGCGGCGAGCCGGGCCGTGGCTTGCGCGGGAGTTTGGCCGCCGGAGAGGAAAACGATTCCCGGCACGGCGGCAGGCACGCCACGGCGCAGGCAGCGCAGCGTGCGCGTGGCGATCTCGTCGTCGGCGAGCGGTTCCGCGCAGTCGGTGCCGGGCAGAATCATCGCGGGCTTGAGCAACATGTGCTCAAGCTGGATTCCCTGCTGGATGAGCGCGGAGAAAACCGCGCGCAGCGTCGCGGCGGTGACGTTTTCGCAACGTTCGGCCGTATGCTCGCCGTCCATCAACACCTCGGGCTCGACAATGGGAACGAGGCCCGCCTCCTGGCTCAGCGCGGCGAAGAGCGCGAGGTTGAGCGCGTTGGCCTCGATACACGCTGTCGAAGGCGTGTCGTTCGCGATCGTGAGGACGGCGCGCCATTTCGTGAAACGCGCGCCCAGTCCGTGATATTCCTTCAGCCGCTCACGCAGGCCGTCAAGACCCTGGGTGATTTTTTCGCCGGGAAAATTCGCGAGCTCGATGGTCCCCAGATCGACCTTGATGCCGGCGATGATCCCTTGGCGCGCCAGTAGCGTGGGCATCGGCGTGCCGTCGGCGGATTTTTGCCGGAGCGTTTCGTCGAAGAGAATCGCGCCGCTGATGCATTCACCGAGGCCCGGTGTGGTAAAAAGCGTCTCACGATAGTCGCGACGGTTTTCCCCGGTGGAGTCGATACCGAGGGCCTTGAAACGTTTGCCGATGGTCGGAAAACTTTCGTCGGCGGCCAGAATGCCTTTACCGTGAGCGACGAGAGCGCGCGCGGTTTGTGTTAGCGTGGAAGAGGG
>JANYBX010000084.1 GCA_025360615.1 Opitutia bacterium | reverse complement strand
CGCCAAGGCGGCCACGCTCACGGTTCCGATTTTATTTCGGAGGGAAATCACGGAACTATTTCAGCTGCGTCTGCACGTGCTGGGCGTGGGCCAGATGGGCCTTCAGCGCGGGGAGGACGGCCTGCAGCAGGGCTTTGAGCTCCGCATTTTTCGCGCTTGGGATCAGGGTGGTCTCCACCAGCGAGATCACGGCTTGGTGGTAGCCGATTTCGTTGGCGACGTAGGCGCGGTCGAAATCGGCGCCTTTCTTGGCCTTCAGCCCGTCGTAGGTTATTTCCGCACCGGCTTTGAGTTGCTTGCTGGAGTCGTTGTCTTCCGGGGTGACGTGGAGCTTGGTGACAAGCGCGACCGCCTGTTGGTTCACGCCCTCGTGATCGCGGACCATCATTTCACCGAGGCCTTTGACGTCGGTATTGGCGGAGGTTTCCTGAGCGAGCTTGCCGGCTTTGATGTCGATATTGTTCGCGGCGACGACGATGGCGGCGATGTTGGCGTCGGTGAGGGCGGTCTCGGCAAAAGTCGCGATGGGAGCGAGCAGGAGGCAAAAGCCGAATTTCGAGAGCAGGGATGTTTTCATTTTTTTCCGTGGGTTGGTTATGGATTGGTTAACCACCGTTGGATGATGCTCGCCGGCGCGGGTTACAAAAAATCGCGGCGAGCCGCCGGACTATTTGAGGACCGGATAGTGGACGGTGGGTTTCGTGATCTTTACCCACGGCAGTTTTTCCCACGTGAGAACGGCGTCGTTTTCCAGCATCGCGAGCATGGGCGCGTGGTCCTTGCGCGAGGCGCTGAGGTCGCCCCAGACGACGAACCAGGCCCAGCGCGGCTGGCGCTGGAGGATTTCCACCGTCGGCAGCGGGCCGACTTCGCCAAGGGCGATGGGTTTGCCGGCGGCGAGGGCGAGGAGCGAATCGTAATCTTCCTGCGCGAATCCGCCGGAATAGACATCGGTCGCGAGGGCGTCGACCACGTCGTGTCCGGGGAAATGCACGGCATACGGATCGACGTTGTTCCGCACCTCGTTCGCGCCGTAAACCCAGATGAGATTGTTCAACCGGTGAAATTTCACGAGGCGCTCGTAGAGCATGCGGTAAAGTTTCACGTAGCCATTTTCTCCTGGCTTTTTGCCCCACCAAAACCAGCCGCCATTCATCTCGTGATAGGGGCGCCAGAGCACCGGGACGCGCGCGTCGCGCAGTTGCTTCAGGAAAAACGCGATCACGTCGACCTGCGATTTCCAGTGTTCGTTGATCTCCGTGCCCGGCGTGATGAGATCCCGCCACTCCGCGTCAGTGAGTTTGCCCTGGATGGATTTTTCAAATCCGACGGGCTCTTCCTCGGTCGGGCGAACGGCATGCCACATGAGGTTAATGATGAAACCCTGTTCGTGCCGCCGAATCGCCTCGTCCACGATCTGTTGGCGAAAATTAATGCCGTCCCATGTGCCCGGTTCGCTGAAACCGAAATCCTGGCTGAACACCGCGGGGTAGTGCCCGCTCGCCTTGTGCGCGCCGGCGAGTCGCGTGGAGCCGAGCAGCGGCACGCAATGCTGGCCGGAGAGCGTGTGCGCGCCGGCGAGGCCGTGGAGGAATTGGTAGAGCTCAACGGCCTCGGTCGAGGCGTTCGGCGTCGAGAGCTTGGGTGATTCCGCGGCGCGAGCGCCAACAACGAGGGCGGCACCGAGGAAAAAGCCGAGGCAGGCCGGCGAAAAGCGGGGTGGTTTCACGCGGCAAAATTCCCGCGCTCGGCGCGCTTACTCAAGCGGAGATCGGGCGGCTTGGAGAAATCCAGTGATGAAAATCTCAATTTTCAGACGGGGATTCTCATGTCGCGTTGTTCGCCTTCCCCGGGAAATTCGGCTTCAGCCATGATCAAAGCCCCAACTTCTCGGCATGATTTTCCCCTTCGACCGGCTGCAGCGTCCCTGGCGGTGCTGTGTTTTCACGGCGACATTCGCCGTCCTGGGTTTTTGCGCGCCACCGGCGCTCGCGGCGGAAAACCTCGGCCCCTTCGCCGGCCACGCGGATATCGGCGTGGTCGAGCATCCCGGCACGGTCGCTTACGACGCCGCGAAGGGCACCTGCACCGTCGGCGGCAGCGGGGTGAACATGTGGTTCACCGCCGATGCGTTTCACTACGTTTGGAAAAAAATCTCCGGCGACATTGCGCTCGCCGCCGACATCGATTTCGTCGGCAGCAGCGCCGAGCCGCACCGCAAGGCCTGCCTGGTCATCCGGCAGACGCTCGCCGCCGATTCGATTTATGCCGACGCCGCGCTGCATGGCGACGGTCTCACCTCGTTGCAGTTTCGCGATGTGACCGGTGGCGTGACCCGTGAGGTGCAGTCGAGCGTCGTTCAACCGCATCGCCTCCGCTTGGAGAAAATTGGCGACACGATCCACCTCTCGCTCGCCGGGGCCGACGGCCAGCTCGCTCCTGCGGGGTGTTCCGTGCGGCTGCCGCTGAACGGGGAGTTCTACATCGGCCTCGGCGTGTGCGCCCACGGCGCCGACGCCTTCGAAACCGCCATTTTTTCCAGCCTCACGTTCAGCCAACCGTCCACCCAAGTCACCGCCGTGCGCAGTTCCCTCGAAACCATCACCATCGCCTCGCAAGACCGTCGCAGCGTTTACCATACGAACGATCTGATCGAGGCGCCCAACTGGAGTCGCGACGGCTCGGAGCTTTTTTTCAACGGCGGCGGCCGCATCCACCGTCTTCCGCTCGCCGGCTCCGGCCAGCCCGCCCCCGTCGACACCGGGTTTGCCATGCAGTGCAACAAAGACCACGGCCTGTCGCCCGATGGCGCTCAACTCGTCATCAGCGACCAGACCAAAGACGGCAAATCGCGCATCTACGTTCTCCCGTCCGCGGGCGGCGTTCCGCGTGAAATCACGCCGCTCGCTCCCTCGTACTGGCACGGTTGGTCGCCCGACGGTCGCACGCTGGCCTACTGCGCGCAGCGCGCCGGGAAGTTTGGCATCTTCACGATTCCGGCCGCCGGAGGCGCGGAGCAACGCCTCACCACCACCGACGGTCTCGACGACGGTCCCGACTATTCGCCCGACGGACGGTGGATTTATTTCAACTCCGACCGCAGCGGACACATGCAGATCTGGCGCATGCATCCCGATGGCACCGCGCCGGAACAAGTGACGACCGATGCCTTCAACAACTGGTTTCCGCATCCCTCGCCGGATGGCAAATGGATCGCCTTCCTCAGCTACGCGCCGGAGGTGACCGGCCATCCGGCGGACAAAGATGTGGCGCTTCGCCTCATGCCCGCCGCTGGCGGCGAAATCACGGTGCTGGTGAAACTTTTCGGAGGACAGGGCACGATCAACGTTCCCTCATGGTCGCCCGACAGCCTCAAGCTCGCCTACGTCCGCTACCAGCCTGCGCCCTAGCACCGCGAACGGGCGCCTCGCCTGCGCCCGACCCCGGGCCGCGCGGGTCGCTCAGTTGTCGTAGCTCACGCTCTTCGACTGCCATTGCTTCGCCACGACGAGCTTCCCGTCGAACATCAGGAGCGAGCTCACTTGGTAAACCGTCGTGCGTTCGAGCCGGTAGCTGAGCTGGACTTCGGTGCCCATGTCGCGGGGCAGTCCGTTGAAAGCAGGAATATTTGTCGTCGTGGTTGCGACTTGGCGCGTCTGCTGGTTGAGCACGCGGCGATAGTTCCACGTCTCGGCTTTCCCCTCGGGTGCTTCCATCGGCAGGATCGCCTCGGGCGTTCCCACGAGACGCCGCACTTCCTCCGCGCTCATGCCGGGTTTTAGCACGGGCCGGTCACTTTTGACGGTGGAATTTTCCACTGCGGGAAGAGGCGAGGGCGCCGTCGGATTCGTTTTTAACTCCGCAGCGTTTACTTCGGCCAGCCAGAGCGACGCACTCGTCGCGACCATGAATGCAATGGGGCGAATGTTCATGGATTCCACCTACATCAATCCCCCGGCGTTTCCAGCCAATTTTACCCGCATGATTCGGGCGATTTCGTTGGGACTAAAACGCGATCGCCCGTCGAGGGGGTGGGCTCAGAAGAGCACGTTCTGCACGAAGCTCGCCAAATGTGCGGGCACTTTTCCGTGCTGCCGCATGACGACGACGAGCTCGCGGGAGAAGCGCCTCGGCAGGGCGAGGCGGCGCACCGTGCGTTTCCTCCCGTAGAGCGCGAGCGCGCGTATCGGAACGAGACTGACGCCCATGCCCAGCGCGACCAGGTTGATGATGAGATCGAAGTTATCGAGCTGCATCATCGGCTCGATTCGCCAGCCCTGCTTCGCCATCCAGGCGCGCTGCTGTTGGCCGGTGTTCGAGGCATCGTCGATCAGAAGCCAGTTCTGCGCGGTCAACCAGCGGCTGCGATCGCGCGATGGGGAGACGGGCTATTCCTTCGTGCACCGCCAGCCCGCCACGCCCGACGAAATCGACGAGGCGGAAGAGGCGTTGCAGGCCTGCCCGAGCGAATCGATTGGCAGCGACGGGGCGACCGCGGACGGAAATCCCGCCGCGCCGACCAGCTCGCTGCCGGGGAACTGAGGCCGGTCGCCCCCCGAATGCGCCGGACCTTCGCTGGTCCGGCGGCGGTCCGGCGGCGGGCACCGCCGCGTTAGGGCGCGGGGATGATTTCGATGCCGTTGATCTCGGGGTTTTCGACTTGGTTGGTGAACGTGATGTCGAGCTGGCCGTCGGTGATCGTGACGGGGACAATTTCAACATACGCGCGGAACGGACCGCCGGCTTTCACCCACACGTCGAAATCCTTGAACTCACGGTCTTCGACTTTGAACGTAAAGACGCGCAGTCCCGGTCCCTCGATGCCCTCGTAGGTTTCGGCGAAATGGAGCTTCACGGTGTATTTTCCGTTCGGCAGTTTTTGGGCGAACTTCGTCATGCTGTAGCGTTCGGTGAGGTACAGCGATGGCGTCTTGGTGTTGGCGATTTTGGCGCCGGGGCGGTCCGTCGTCTCGCCGTCGGCGAAGCCTTGATCGGGCAGCCAGGTGACGCCGGCCTCGTCTTTGAAGAGCTCGGTGACGCCGGTCTTGATCCGGATGGTTTTTTGCGCGGCGGCGGGCTCAGCGGGTTTCGCGGGAGCAGCGGCGGCGGGGGCGGGGGCGGCGGCCGCCAACGCGGGACTCGCGGTGAGGAGCAGGCCGGCGATAAAGCTGGCAACAACTGACAGGGAACGGGGCGTTTTTTTGCGATGCATTCTGGGAGGATTGTTTTCGAGGGTTGATAAAACGGCCGCAGTCAGGTGCGAGGTCAGGTGGCATACCGTCGCAGACATCTTCAGCCGGCGACGAGCGTTTTTTCAGCGGGGCCCTTGGTTTTGCCCGGGCCCTTGTTTTCCTGATGCGCGTGAAGACTTCACGAGGGCGCCAAGAGTGCCGGCGTTTCCCGCTGAGAGCTAGCCGAGCTGCGCGCTCAGGCGGGTGACCTCGGTCTTGAGCTGCTTGGTGAGGCGGTGGCTGACGACGTAAACCGTGGCGGGATTCACGCCGAGTTCACGGGCGACGCGCAGGACCGACCAATCTTGCCGGCGGTAAAGGTCGAAGATCTGAAATTGTTTCGCCGGCACGCGGCGCGCGAGGCGGGCGAGGGCGGTGTCGAGCAGGCTGTGTTGCCACTCCGCTTCCCAGATCGCGTGATCCTCGTCGGAGGCGGGGAGGCGCTCGATGGTGGCGGTGCGGGCGTCGTCGCTTTCCGCGCCGGATGGAAATTGTTTTTCGTGGGGTTTGCGCGCGCGGAATTTATCGGCGATGCGCCAGCGGGTGAGGTTAAGCAGCCAGCCGCGGAAGGAGCCGCGCGCGGGATCGCTTTCGAATTCATGCACCGTCTCGGCGACGCGCTTGAAGACGTCCTGCGTGACCTCGTCGGCATCGGCGTGGGGGAGGCCGGCGCGGCGCGCGCAGCCGAAAATGAAATGGTGATAGAGCCGGTAGAACTCGCTCCAGCTCGCCTCGTCCTGCCAGTCGCGGAGGCGGAAGAGCAGGGTGGGGCGCGTGCGGAGGGAGGAGGGGGCGGAGGACGCGGGGTCGGACACGGTGGTGATCATAAGCACTGAAACGCGGCGGCGGGCGACGATATTTCAGGCAAGCCGAGTGGGCGGAAAATATTTTTGCCGTTTGCCGGGCGCGTGGCGTTCATTCAACAAAACGCGCTGCGTTTCACGCCGGTCTGCACCTCCGATTTGATCTGGGCGGCGGGGATCTGCGACTACTTCACCGATCTAGTTTTTTGTTCGCCTGCTGCGCCGGCTGCTGTCCGCGCTCGCGCCGGGCGGCGAACTCGTCGCGGGAAATTTTTCCGAGTCCAACGCCTCCCGCGACTACATGGGAATCGTCGGCGAATGGCGGCTGCATCACCGCTCCGCCGACGAGCTGCGGCAGATCGCCGTAGCGGCGGGTGCGCACCCCGCGAACGTCGGGGTGGGCGCGGAGCCCGAGGGCGTGAACCTGTTTTTGCACGTGCGCGCGACAGGGGAATGAAATTCCCCGTCGCGTTCATCAGCCCAGCCCGCGGCAGAATTGAATTTTGGCGATCAGGCGGTGGACGTTTTCGGGGGCGATGCGGTCGGTGATGACGGTGCGGGGGAAGTTCGACTCGATGTCGAGGTGGACGCCGTCTTCCGCGCCGGGGCGCACAAAGTCCTCCACGAAATCCATGCCGCCGCGCGGGCGCATCCAGCGATAGTAGGGGTCGGGATCATCCGACTCGATCACGACGGCGTCGTGGAGGAAAATATTGCAGTAGAGCGTGAGGTCGCGAAACGAGGCGAACCACGTGGGCGGGTTGATCAACTGGTCTCGGATGATAAGGGTCATCGCGGAATCTTCTTAGCAGCGTTATTGCCAACTACGGCACAAACCCGTTTTTTTTAACCGGGGAATGAGGGGGGAACTACGCAGGAGCGGAAAAAGTTTTTAGCTTTTATCCGGGAGCATCCCCGTTCATCGCTGTTTGGATTTTCCATGAATTCACCGCGCCAACCCGTTCTCCTGATCATCCGCGACGGCTGGGGAAAAAATCCCCACGCCGAGCAAAATTCCTTCAACGCCGTCCATCTCGCGAAGAAGGCCTGCGACGATGCGCTGCAGGCGAAATATCCGCACACGCTCGTGTCGGCCAGCGGGCTCGATGTCGGCTTGCCCGACGGGCAGATGGGCAACAGCGAGGTCGGCCACGAAAATATCGGCGCGGGGCGCATCGTCGATCAGGAGCTGGTGCGGCTGAACAAATTGTTTTCCGAGAAGCAACTCGCGGGGAATCCGGTGTGGCTCGCGATCGTCGCTCGTCTCAAGGCGAATTCCGCGGCGAAGCTTCACCTCATGGGCATCGTCTCCGACGGTGGCGTGCACGGGATGATCGAGCATCTCTACGGGATTTTGCGGCAGGCGAAGGCAGACGGCTTCGGGCCGGAGCGCGTGTTCATTCACGCGTTCACCGACGGGCGTGACACGGCGCCGCAGAGCGGGCTCGAATTCATCCGGCAGGTCGAGGCGGAGTGCGTGAAAATCGGCGTGGGAAAAATCGCGACGGTGTGCGGGCGTTTCTGGGCGATGGACCGCGACAACCGCTGGGAGCGCGTGCAGAAAGCCTACGACATGCTCGCGGGCCGCGCCGCCGTCGCCACGGCGACGAGTGCCGCCGCCGCCGTGCAGAGCTACTATGAAAAGCCGCTGAGCGAGACGCAGAAGGGCGACGAGTTCGTGCCGGCGACGTGGATCGTGGGAGCGAACGGCAAGCCGCTCGCTACGTTCGCGAATGGCGACGCAGTGCTCTTCTATAACTACCGCGGCGACCGTCCGCGCGAGATCACGAAGGCGTTTGTCCTCGATGGCTTCAAGGAGTTCGACCGTGGCGCGAAGCTCGATCTCTACTACGCGACGATGACGGAATATGAGGCAGGACTGCCGGTCCACGTCATCTCGGGGAAGCCGGAGAAGTTAAAAAATATCCTCGGCGAAGTCGTGAGCAACTCGGGCCTCGCGCAATTCCGCTGCGCTGAGACGGAGAAGAATCCGCACGTGACTTTTTTCTTTAACAACTACCGCGCCGAGCCGTTTCCCGGGGAAGACCGCGCGTGTCCGGCGAGTCCGAAGGTGCCGACCTACGACCTGCAGCCGGAGATGTCCGCGGCGGAAGTGACGGCGCTCGCGAAGGCGGCGATTCTCTCGGGCAAGTATGGTTTCATCGCGGTGAACTACGCGAATCCCGACATGGTTGGGCACACCGGCTCATTGCCCGCGGCGATCAAGGCCGTCGAGGCGACCGATGCGGGCGTGGGCGAACTCCTCGCGGCCCTCGCGCAGATGGGCGGCAAAGGCGTGATTTGCGCGGACCACGGCAACTGCGAGCAGATGTGGGACCCGATTAACAACGGCCCGCACACGTCGCACACGTTGAATCTCGTCGAAGTGGTCGTGGTGGGCGAGGGGCTCGTCGCGGGGAAGACGAAGATGCGCACGGGGGGCCGACTGGCCGACCTCGCGCCGACGTTGCTCGCGCTGATGGGGCTGCCGACGCCGGCGGAGATGACGGGCGAAAATCTGGTGCTGGCCTGAGCTCGGACGGGCGATGGGGTGGAAGTCCGGGGTGGGAGCCTGCCCCTCCGACAGGCTCGGGGCCGTGAGCCCGTCGAACGGGCAAGCAGGCTCCTCCATCGGAAACGGAGTGCTCGCGCACTGCGGGCTTGTCAGCCCGTTCGGCGCGCGCTCTAACCTGCGCAGACCCCCGCACCGTGCCCCCCGCAGACGCCGAGCAAACCCGTTGGTTCATCGAGGAAGTGCAACCGCACGAGCCGGCGTTGCGCGCTTATCTGCGCGGCTGTTTCCCCACGCTGCAGGACATCGACGATCTGATCCAGGACGCCTACACGCGCCTCCTGCGCGCTCGCGATGCGGGCAAAGTATCGCACCCCAAAGCCTATCTTTTCGCGACGGCGCGCAACGCGGCGCTCGATCTTTTTCGCCGTGGGAAAATTGTTTCCATCGAAGGCATAGCTGAAATTGAGCAGTTGTCCGTCTTAGAAGACAGCCGTGATGCGGCGGAAACGGCGAGCCATGACCAGGAAATCCAAATTCTGCACGATGCGATCGGCTCGCTGCCGCCGCGCTGCCGCGAGATTCTCACGCTGCGCAAGCTGCGCGGCCAGTC
>JANYBX010000289.1 GCA_025360615.1 Opitutia bacterium | reverse complement strand
GTCGGCGAGCACGTCGCCGCTCCACACCGGATTGATGCCCTCGTTGTCTTCCCACGCGTAGTTGCCGGTGACGTTGAAGACGAGTTGGTCGGTGATCTGTGCGGCATAGGTGAGGTCGACCGGCTTGTCGCTCGTGTGCTGATAGGTGTTCTTCAACATCGGCGTGACGCGCCCGTAAGGATCGTCCGCCGTGGAGAACGGGGCGAACTGGTCGTAGAGTGGCTGGCCGGGGAAATTTGCGCTCATGAAAGCCGAGAGCGACTGGCCGGAGGCGATCGCGGCGGCATTGCCGTAGTAACGAGAATTCGTCTGCGGCGTGATATACTGCGACCAGGAGTTGCGCCGGTGGGTCTCCTCGTCGCCGGCCTCGATCGTGAGCTGCTGGCGCTCGGAGATTTTCCAGAGCAGCGCGAGGCTCACGAAGCTCTGGCGCTCATTGTTGCTAATCCGGAAACTATTCGCGGAGCTGCTGCCGATCACGGCGCGGAACGCGAGCTTGTCACCGGCCGCGGCGTTGAACGCGGCCTCGGCGCGGAGGTAGTTGTAGGTGCCGCCGGAGAGCGACGCCTCGACGAAATTTTTTCCGAGCACGGGTTTGGTCGTGACGTAGTTGATCACGCCACCCGGGCGGATGTTGCTGTAGAAAATCGAGGACGGGCCTTGGATGACCTCGACGCGATCGACATTCCACGTCGTGAGATTTTGCCGGCGGAATACGCCGTTGCGCAGCGTGTAGGTGCCTTGGAAACCGCGGATCCAAGGCTGGGATTCGTTCGTCGGCGCGGTGACAACGCCAGGCACGAAACGCAGCGCATCGTTGATCAGGTCGGAGCGGGTGTCGGTGATCAGGTCTTTTGTAACCACGTTGATCGTGCTGGGCGTATCTCCGATCTGGGCGCCGATGCCGGTCGCCGTGATCGAATTCGTCGCACGGTAACCAGTGGTCGCGGAGGATGAGACGACAAAGTTTTCGAGCCTCAAAGTCTCGTCATTCGTCCGGGTGCCGGCTGCGCGGGCGGCAGGGGTTTGACTTGGGCCGGTCTGCGCTTGAAGCGGCAGGCCGAGGCTGAGGAGCGCGAGGAAAGCGCCGAGTTGGACGGACTGGTTTTTTATCATGGTGGGTTTGGTTGGGTGGCTGGGCGCGCGATTTTGGAAACGCGTCCATCGGGGTGGTGGCGGGGTAAGCGCCGGCGAAACACGAGCGACGGACGACGCCGGCATCAACGGGCTGGCGTTTTCAGGCGCGCGCAAAGGATGTTCAAAAACGCGCACTTGCTTGCGGTTTCGCGCTCCTTTGTTGTTTGCAGTCACGGGCAGGCTTTCTTCCCGCCACCGCCGCCATGCTAAGATACCTGGGTTTGGGTCAACGACACTTCGGGGACCGGCCGATGCCGGCCCACAAACGCGTCAATTGGGAGTTCTTTGCCGTGATGCGCGGCAAACTGGCGCCATTCAGCCACGCGACCGATGAGGTCGCGCCCGTGGCCGACAGGTTCTGGCTGCTCCCGCCGGGATACGTCCACGGTTGGATCGGCGAGCCCCGAAAGAAAAGCGAGGTGATCGTGATTCACTTCAATTCTGTGCCGAACTTCGTCGCCGAAGTGGTGGCGGAGCACGGACCGATCTCGCTGTCGTTGACGTCGGCGGACAAGCAGTTCCTTCGCACGCTGGCGAAGATGCTCAAGCGCCACTACTGGCATCCCGTGCGCGAAAGCGAAATTCACACGGAGCGCGCGATGCTCGACTTGTGTGTGCTGATCCTGCGCGACAGGGCCGAGCGCACGCAGCCGCTGCACGCGAGCAACAGTCTGGGCAAAGTGATCGCCGCCGAAAACTGGCTCCGCGATCATCTGGCCAACAATCCCTCGGTGCTCGAGGCGGCCCGCGGGGTCGGCCTCTCGTCCAGCCAGCTCAACCGGCTGTTTCAACAAGTGCGCAAGCGCAGTCCCCAGCAGGTGCTCAACCAGCTGAAGTTGGATCGCGCCATGGAAATCCTGGGTAGTTCCAATGCGAAGCTCCACAGTGTCGCGGCCGAGAGCGGCTTTTCCAGCGCGAGCAACCTCTGCCGTGCGTTTAAGCGCTTCAAAGGCGACTCACCCACGACGTGGCGACAGGAAATTTATATCCAATACAAAAAACCACGCGAAAATCAGAAGGCACAACATCAGTCTCACGGACGCCGTTATCGATTACCGTAAGTTCAGATTGAGAGGGGGACACAGCCTGCGTGGGCAGGAGGGAAGCATACATTGGTTCCCTTTGAACTGGCCCATCCCCGCGGGCCTCATCCCGGCCGGGGTTGGTAGTCTTTCAACGGCTCGAAGGGTTTCGAAGGGGAGCTGATTTTGCCCCATTCCGGCCAATCATCCCTTGGCGTAAATGACTTTCCCGGAATGAAAAAAGCCCGTGTCGTAGGAAACGGGCTTCTTGAAAATGGCGGGATGGACGGGACTCGAACCCGCGACCTTCTGCGTGACAGGCAGACGCTCTAACCAGCTGAGCTACCACCCCGTGAAATGGGAAAGAGTGCGGAACGTAGAATCCGAGTTGGGCAAGTCAAGCGCCGGTTTTGCCCTTGTCGCTCCGCGTGCCGGCAGCTACGCCTAGCGGCGTTTTTGCGGTGGTAGCTCAGCTGGATAGAGCAGCGGTTTTCTAAACCGCCGGTCGGGTGTTCGAGTCACCTCCACCGCACCATTCATCTTCTCGGGTCCGGTTTCGTCCCCCGGTCAGACGAATGGGGCAACGCGCAGCGGGCGGTTCAATCCACGCTAAATAAGCGGCGGGATTGAGCCGATAGAGGGGTGTGTTTGGCCTCATTAAGTCCATGGTCCGACGGGCGCGCCCCTTTTCGGTGGGCTTGGCCGTGTGGTTTTTCTGCGCCTCGGCGCACGCGTTGGACCCGGTCCGCGCGGTGAAGGACTACAAGCTGACAGAGTGGCTCGCGACGGACGGCCTGCCTTACCCGGCGATCCGGACCCTCGCCCAGAGCGGCGACGGCTATTTGTGGCTGGCGACGCGCACTGGGCTCGGCCGGTTCGACGGGCTGGCGTTCACGACCTATCGGAAGGCCAATCTCCCGTTGCTGCCGAGTGATGAGATCATGACGATCTGCACCGGGCACGGTGGGACGCTGTGGGTGGCGACACAGAAAGGCATCATCTGGTATCGCGACGGAATATGGTCGCGCCCGACTCTCGCCAAGGAAATCGACACGACGGCCGTGACCGCGTTCTTTCGGGACGATGGGGGCATGTGGATCGCCGCTGAGAACGCGATTTTCTATTACACGAACGAGGGCGTGTGCCAGTTCAAGGCGGCCTTCACTGTGCGGACACCGGGGCAGCCCCAGAATGCGATCGAGACGATGTGCCGGCTGGAGAGCGGCGAGCTGATACTCACGAGTTGGGGCGTGTTCAAATTGCACGGGGGAAAACTCCAGGTTTTCGAGCCCGGCGAGGGGATTCCGTATGCGGAAACTCGCGCGGTGAAATTCGACAAAGCCGGCGGCATGTGGATCGCGACCGGACTCGCGCTGCATTATTGGAAGGATGGCCAGTTGCGCACATTCAGCACGCACGACGGGTTGCCCTCAAATTCGGTGCGCAGCCTTTTGATTGATCGCGACGACAACGTGTGGGTCGGCACGACGAACGGCCTCGCGCGTTACACGAATGGTGTGTTTCAGAACGTCATGCGCGGGGGCGAGCGGCTCAGCCACATCCTCCACCTCAGTGAGGACCGGGAGGGTAACGTGTGGGTGGGCTCGGACAACGGCCTCTTTCGCATCCGCGATCTCAAAGTTACCACCTTTAGCCAGCGCGACGGTTTGCGCTCCAACTCCGTTCTCTGCGTTCTTGAGTCGAGCGACGGCTCGAAATGGGTGGGAACCTGGGGCGGGGGACTCACGCACATCACCGCGAGCGGAACCACGTCATGGACGATTGACGATGGCCTGTTGGAGAACGGGATCTATTGCCTCGCTGAGGACCAATCCGGCGGCCTCTGGATTGGCTACAATACGCGCCGGATGAGCTATCTCAAAGATGGAAAATTCACGCACTACGGCCCGGAGCAGGGTGTGGACGGCCGCGTGCGGTCCATCGCGATCAGCCGCGATGGCACCGTGTGGGTGGCGGGGCTCTCGACGCTCAAGGAATTCGACGCGGGGCATTTTGTCCCGGTAGTGACCGACGGCCTCAAGGAGGCGAAATTGCTGCGCCGCGATGCGAAGGGTGTGGTGTGGGTGGTCGGAATGGATCCGGCCCTGCGCTGTTTCCGGGAGGGCCGGTGGGAGGTTTTCCCCCGGCCGATCGAAATCACCGGGGAACCCCACTGCTTGTTCGACGATAGTCGCGGGGACATGTGGGCGGGCTACGATAGCCGCGATGTGATTCGCGTGCGGGACGGTCAGGTGGAGAGTTTTAAACTCCCAGCGGTCGTGGGCCCGCTGACTTACGGCGGTTTCGAATTCAAGGGGGATGTCTGGATCAATTTCCGCTCTGGCATCACCCGTGTGGCGCTGAGCGAGTTCGACGCGATGGCGGCCGGGAAAAAGACCGAGCTGAATTTTACCCTCTACGACGAATCCGATGGCATGCGCAGCCGCGCGCCGAACACCGCAGGCTCCCCGGGCGCGGTTTCCACGCGCGACGGCAGCCTGTGGTTCGGCACCAGCACGGGCATTGCCATCATCAATCCCGCGCGGATCCGGCTGAACCCCGTGCCGCCGAACGTCGTGATCGAGCGGGTGCTAGTGGACAAGCAGGAGGTAAGTCTCGCGCAGCTCTCCCAAACTCCGCCGGGGCGGGGCGAGGTCGCCGTCGCCTTCACGGCCCTGAGCTTGACCGACCACTCGCAGGTGCGCTTCAAATACCGCTTGATCGGATTCGACCCCGACTGGATCGATGCCGGCCGGCGGCGCGAGGCGCATTACGGCGGATTGCCGCCCGGGGCCTATCGCTTCGAAGTCATCGCCTGCAACAACGAGGGCGTTTGGAACACCACCGGGGCGCATTGCGAACTCGCCATCGCCCCCCACATTTATCAGCAGCGCAGTTTCTGGGTTTTATCGGCGATGGCGCTGATCGGTTTAATCGCGGGCTTCCACGCGTGGCGCACGCGCCGGCACCGCGAACGCGAGCACGAGCTGGAGCGCGTGGTCGAGGAGCGCACCCGCGATTTGCTCACGGCCAAGGAAGTCGCCGAGACCGCGAAGGAGCTGGCCGAGTCCGCCAGCCGCGCGAAGAGCGATTTTGTGGCCAACATGAGCCACGAAATCCGCACTCCGATGAACGGCGTCATCGGCATGTCCGAGCTCGCGCTCAATCTCGCGACCGACGAGGAGCAGGCCTCCTATCTGCGCACGGTCGTCTCCTCCGGAGAGGCGCTGCTCACGGTCATCAGCGACGTGCTCGATTTCTCCAAGATCGAATCCGGCAAGATGCTGCTCGATCCCCTCCCGTTTAACTTGCACGAGTGCGTCGAGAGCGCGGTGGAAACCATCGCGATCAAGGCCGCGCAGAAGCAGCTCGAGCTGGTCTGCCACATCGATCATCTCGTGCCGGTCGATGTGATCGGCGATGGCCCGCGCCTGAGGCAGGTCATCCTCAACCTCCTCGGCAATGCCCTCAAGTTCACCGAAAAGGGCGAGGTCGTCGTCCATGTCACGCCCGAGCAGACGGGGGCCGCGAGCAGCATGATCCGCATCGAGGTCAGCGATACGGGGATCGGCATCCCTGCCGACCGCATCGAGTCGGTCTTCGAATCGTTCGTGCAAGTGGACAGTTCCACCACGCGCCGCTACGGCGGCAGCGGACTGGGCCTGACCATTTGCCGCAAGCTCATCGAGCTGATGGGCGGTCGCATCTGGATCGAAAGCAAGCTGGGCAAGGGCAGCCGGTTTATTTTCACCGTGGAGTTCAGCCATACCTCCACGACCTCGGCCATCGTGTCGCCCGCATCGATCGCCTTGCAGGGATTGTCGGTCCTCATCGTGGATGACAACCACACCAACCTCACGATTCTCCACGAGATGACGCGTGAGTGGCAGATGCGGCCCACGCTGGCTCGCAGCGCGCGCGAAGCCCTCGCGCTGGTCTGGGAAGCCGAGCAGCGGCACGCCCCCGCCTTCAATCTCTTGCTCACCGATGTGCGCATGCCGGAGATGGATGGTTTCGCGCTGGTCGCCGCGATCCGGGCGCGGCCCGGCTACGAGAAAATTCCCGTCGTGGCGCTCTCCTCCGGCGACCACCTGGCCGATTCCGCGCAGTGCCGCGCGCTCGGCGTGGATCTCTACTTGAGAAAACCGATCATGCGCGCCCGCCTGCACGAACGGCTCCTGTCGGTCTTTCACAAATCGACCGCGCCCGTGCCGGGCGGAGCGACGCGGATCTTGCGCCCGGCCATGCGGCCCCTGTGCGTGCTGCTCGCGGAGGACACGCCGGTCAACCAGATGGTTGCCCGTAAAATGCTCGAGAACGCCGGCCACACCGTGGAGATCGCCGGTGACGGACTCGCGGCGGTCGCGGCGTATCAGCGCGCGAAATTCGATGTCATCCTCATGGATGTTCACATGCCCGAAATGGACGGACTCCAAGCCACCCGCCACATTCGCCAGCTCGAGGCTGGGAGCGACCGGCACATGCTCATCGTCGCGCTCACGGCGAACGCCATGCAAGGCGACCAGGACCAGTGCTTCTCCGCCGGCATGGATGCCTACCTGAGCAAACCGATTCGCACGCAGGAACTATATGGCCTGCTTCAACGCCTTTTCCCTCTGCCGCAGCCGGGGGAGGAGGCGCCACTCCGTCTCGTCGGCAAAGCCTGAGGTCGTTTCACTCCAGCTATTTTCCGTCCCCTTTGCTTGCGGCGGGAGCCGCCGGCGCGAAGCGATACGTGGTGTTGAAAATCAACTCGATTTTCTTCGAGACGAAGACTCGCACCTTGATTTTTCCGCCGGTCGCATCGGTGGGCGTGGCCGCACCCTCGATGTGGCGATCTTCGCCGTCGCTGTTGCGACCCGAGCCCTTGAACTCCACGCGCTCGCCGCGGGCAATTCGCTCCAGTTGCTCGTCGGTAAACGTGATCGAGAGCCGGCCGTGTTCGTTGGAGAAAAAATACGGGAAGACCTTCGCGGCGTAGGTGGACTCGTAGCGGTCCTGCACGCGATTAAACGCCGGCATCGTCAGGGTCACGCTGCCGATGTAGATCGAGGTTTTCGCCGGCTCGATGCTCACGGTCTGCCGGTCCGCCGGCGCGGCGAGTCCGGCGGAAACGCCGAGGAAAAAGAGCAGCCAGCGAAACGACATGGCCCACGAGGGTGCAACGCACGGTGCCCCCGGCAAACACTCTTTCGCGTTGCGCGGCGCGCGCGCGCGGCGTCAGCTCGGCATTCATCATGGCCAAGTCTTCCCACGCTACCTGGGGCGGGCGCTTCACCGCCGGTCCCGCCGAGTTGATGCTGCAGTTCAGCGAGTCCGTCTCGTTCGACCGCCGCCTCGCGCCTTTCGACATCGCCGGCAGCAAAGCCCACTCCGCCATGCTCGCGCACGTCGGCCTCATCACCGCGAAGGAGCGCGACGCCATCCACGCCGGCCTCGATGCCATCCTCGCCGAAATCGCCGCCGGGAAATTCACGTGGCAGGTGAAACTCGAGGATGTTCACATGAACATCGAGCAGGCGCTCACGCAGCGCGTGCCCGCCGCCGCCAAGCTCCACACCGCCCGCAGCCGCAACGACCAAGTCGCGACCGACATGCGCCTCTGGTTCAAGGACGCCTGCGCCGTGCTCGCCGAAAAAATCCTCGGCGCCCAGCGCGCGCTCCTCGCTGTCGCCGAGGCCAACCGCGCGATCCTCATTCCCGGCTACACGCATCTCCAGCGCGCCCAGCCCGTGTTTCTGGCGCACCATCTTTTCGCGTGGCTCGAGATGCTCGAGCGCGACCGCGCGCGTCTCGCCGATGTCGCCGCGCACGCCAACTGGTGCCCGCTCGGCTCCGGCGCCATCGCCGGCACCACGCTGCCGATCGACCGCGAGTTCACCGCGAAGGCGCTCGGCTTCGTCGACGCGAAAGGCCGCCCGCAGGTCACGCAAAACTCCATGGACACCGTCGCCGACCGCGACCTCTTCCTCGAGTTCGCCGCCGCCTGCGCGACGTTCGGCGTGCATCTCTCGCGCATTGCCGAGGATCTCATTTTGTGGAGCAGCGCGGAGTTTAAGTTCGTCGAGTTGCCCGATGCGTTTTGCACCGGCTCCTCGCTGATGCCGCAGAAAAAAAATCCCGATTCCTGCGAGCTCCTTCGCGGCAAATCCGCGCGCCTGCAAGGCAACCTCCACACGCTCCTCACGCTCACGAAGGGCCTGCCGCTCACCTACAATCGCGATCTCCAGGAAGACAAGCCGCCGGTCTTCGACAGCTTCGACCAGTCCGCCCTCTGTGCCGATGTGCTCGCCGGCACCATCGCGGGCATGGAGCTGATTCCGGCGCGCTGCGCCTCGGCCGTCGCCGATCCCGCGCTGCTCGCGACCGATCTCGCCGACTACCTCGTGCTCAAGGGCGTGGCTTTCCGCGACGCGCATCACGCCGTCGGCGGCGTCGTCCGGCTCGCCGAACAACAGCAACTCCCGCTTGACCAGCTCGCGACCGCCGACGTGCAAAAAATCCACGCCGCGTTCGGCGACGACTGGCGGAAAGTTTTCGATTTGAAACTCGCGCTCGCGAAACGCCGCGGCACCGGTATGCCCGGCCCCCTCCAGATTGCGAAGCAGTTTGCCCGCTGGAAAAAGCTGCTGCTGAAGTAGCGAGGAG
>JANYBX010000288.1 GCA_025360615.1 Opitutia bacterium | reverse complement strand
CTTTAGCTGGGCGTCGAGGATGTCGTAGCCGTCGGCCTTGTCCTTGATTTTCAGGAGCGTGACGGTGTGGCGGGTCATGTAGGCCGTGAGCGCGGCGTGGGCGGCGCGGGGGGCGAAAACGATGACGTCGTTGAAAATCTTCAGCTCGTGGGAGGCTCCGACAGAGCGCAGGGCGTCGATCACCTCGTCGAGACGCGGCCATTGGCTGATCTCGTGGGGTTGCGGCGGCGGGCTGGCGAAGAGGCGGGCGTCGTCGATCATCACCGCGCTGTCGTCGGCGAGGCGGCCGATGGCGCGGATCTCATCGAGCAACGGGCACTGGGATTTCTCGCCGCCGGTGTCCTGCGCGACGCACCAGTGGGCATCGAGCCAGAAGAGGGTGGATTTGCCGGCGAATTTCGGCTGCAGGCTCGCGAGCATTTTGCCGGAGTCGCCGAGGTAGAGATGAACGGCCGGGTCGCCGCTGAAGCGCGCCTTTGCCAACTCGAAATACTCGGGGGAGAGCTCGATGGAGTGGACGATCTCGAAATAGGGGCGGGCGATTTCGATGGCATCGCCCTCGAATGTGCCGGTTTCGACGAAAACTTCGAGGCGAAGCACGCGCTTCAGCGCCTCGAGGAGCCCGGTGTCGATGGAGAACTTAATATCGCCCATTGTTTAGAAAATAAGGGTTGAGGTTGCGGTTTCGTCCGCCGGGAAGTCAACCCGTGTTTCGAGGCGCGACGGGCTTGGTCGGGAGACGGGCTGGATTTGATGGGCAAGAGCCGGTCCGACTAACCCGACTGGTTCAGCGACGAGCGCTGGGCAGTGAACCCGGGTGCCAAGGGGAGTCGGGGCTTGACAGCGCGCGGGCGCGCCGGTGTGTTTTTCAACTTTTCAACGTAAGCTCCTCTCCGAAAAACACCGTCATGGCTCTCAAAATCCGTCTCACCCGCATCGGCGCCGTTCACCAGCCGCACTATCGCGTCGTCGTCGCCGAAGCCCGTTCGCGCCGCGATGGCGATCCAGTCGATTCGATCGGCACCTACGATCCCCGCGCCAAGGCCAACGGCTTCAAGGTCAATCTCGCCCGCGTCGACTACTGGCTCTCCAAGGGTGCCAAGCCCACCGACACGCTCCACGCGATGATCAAGCGCGCCCGCCGCGCCGCTCCGGCCGCTGAGGTCGCCGCGAGCTAAGATCGTCCGCGATCCCCGTCCTTCCACAAAATCGCCCTGCCTTTCCGGCTTGGGCGATTTTTTCATTTCTAATCCAAACCATCATGCTCCGCATCGACGTTCTCACGCTTTTCCCGCGGATGCTCGACGGATTCCTGGCCGAAAGCATTTTGGGAAAAGGCATCGCGGCGCAGCATTTGGCGGTGAGCGTTCACGATCTGCGGGCGTGGTCGACCGACAAGCACCGCACGGCGGACGACCGGCCATTCGGCGGCGGGGCGGGAATGGTGCTCAAGCCCGAGCCCGTGTTCGCGGCGATCGAGCAGCTCCAGTCACCCGGTTGTTGCCGCATTTATCTTACGCCTGACGGCACGCCGCTTTCGCCGACGCTCGCACACGATTTTTCCAAGCAACAGCACCTCATTTTTCTCAGCGGCCACTACGAAGGGATCGACCAGCGCATCCGCGACGGCGTGATCGATCAGGAGGTCAGCATCGGCGATTACGTGCTCACAAATGGCACGTTGGCGGCGGCGGTGGTGATCGATGCGCTCGCGCGTTTTATTCCCGGCGTGCTCGGCGAGGAAAAGTCATTGACGCACGAATCCTTCACTAACAAGTTGCTCGACTTTCCTCAATACACGCGTCCCGCCGAATTCCGGGGCATGTCCGTTCCGGAGATTCTTCTCTCGGGAAATCATGCCGAAATCGAGAAGTGGCGGCACGCGCGACAGGTGGAAAAAACCCGTTTGGTCCGACCCGATTTACTCAAATAAACTTACAGCCATGAACCCGATCATCAGCCAAATCACCGCCGAGCAGGTGAAAAAAGACATCACGCCGTTCAAAGTCGGCGACGGCGTGCGCGTGCACACGAAAGTTCGCGAGGGCGACAAGGAGCGCATCCAGATTTATTCCGGCATCGTCATCGCCCGCAAGGGCCACGGCATCCACGAGACGTTCACCGTCCGCCGCATCAGCTACGGCGAAGGCGTCGAGCGCGTATTCCCGGTTAACTCGCCGAACATCGAGAAGGTCGAGGTCGAGCGCGAGTCCGAGCCGATGCGCGCCCGTCTCTACTATCTCCGTCGCCGCACCGGCAAGGCCGCCGTGGCGGTCAAGGAGCGCGAGAACCGCACGCCGACCGCCGCCCCGGTTGCCGCCAGCTAAGCGGTCGATTGCGGCGATGCGCCATTTTCATCCAAGCGAGCCTTTCGGGGCTCGCTTTTTTCGTGCCCGGAAAATCAATTGCCGGTGGCTGTTTCCACCGCTTTTGCTGATTTTTCCGCCTAACTTTCACCTATCATGACACTGCAAACCATCCTCCTCGCCAAAGCCGCCAACCAAGCGCGCGGTCTCGCCATCGACGCCGTGCATGCGTGCTCCTCCGGCCATCTCGGGCTCCCGCTCGGCTGCGCCGAAATCGGCGCGCTCCTTTATGGCCACGCCTTGGTGCATAATCCCGAGCGCCCGCGCTGGCTCAACCGCGACCGCTTCATTCTCTCCGCCGGGCACGGCTCGATGTTCCTCTACAGTTGGCTGCACTTGAGCGGCTACGATTTGCCGATCGAGGAGGTAAAACGTTTCCGCCAGCTCCACAGCAAGACGCCCGGGCATCCTGAGTTTCATGACACGCCCGGAGTCGAATGCACCACCGGCCCGCTCGGCCAGGGCATCGGCAACGCCGTCGGCATGGCCATGTCGGGCAAAATGGCGGCCGCGCGTTTCAACACCGCCGAGCATGCTCTCTTCGATTACCACGTCGTGTGCCTCGCGGGCGATGGCTGCATGCAGGAAGGTGTCGCGATGGAAGCCGCCGCGTTCGCCGGCCACCAGAAACTCGACAACCTGATCCTCATCTACGACTCGAATGACGTCACCCTCGACGCCATGGCGAACAAGACGCAGAGCGAGTCCGCCGCGCTCCGTTTCAAAGCCATCGAGTGGGAGGTGCAGACCATCGACGGCCACGACCTCGCCGCGATCTTGAAAGCCGTTAACCGGGCCAAGCGGTCCAAATCCGGCAAGCCCCAGCTCATCATCGCGAAGACGATCATCGGCAAAGGCATCGCGGAAGTCCAAGGCACCGCCAAGGGCCACGGCGAAGGCGGCGCGAAATTCTCCGAGACCGCCCGTGCCTCCCTCGGCCTGCCGGCGGATCAGCACTTCTTCGTCAGCGACGATGTGCGCGCCTACTTCGCCGGCCATAAGCAGCGCCTCGTGCGCGCCTGCAACCGCTGGCACAAAACCCTCAAGGCTTGGCGCATCGCGAATCCCGAAAAATCCGCGCTGCTCGACTCCGCCAGCGCGCACCCGAGCGCTGCGCATCTGCTGGAAAAAATTCCGCTCTTCGCTCCCGACGTGAAACTCGGCGGCACCCGTGCCGCCGGCCGCGACGTTCTCCAGCCGCTCGCGACGGAACTCCCGCTGCTCATCGGCGGCAGCGCCGACCTCTACGGCTCGACGCTCAACCTCATTGCCGGAGCGCCCGACTTCGACCCCGCCAACCCCGGCGGCCGCAACATCCGCTTCGGTATCCGCGAACATGGCATGGCCGCCATCGCCAACGGCGTGGCTTACGATGGCATTTTCCGCCCGAGCATCGCGACGTTCCTCGTGTTCGCCGACTACTCGCGTCCCTCGATGCGTCTCGCCGCGCTCTCGAAGCTGCCGGTTATCTATATCTACACGCACGATTCCATCGGCGTCGGCGAAGATGGTCCGACGCACCAGCCCGTCGAGACGGTTTCCGCACTGCGCCTCATTCCGAATCTCGACGTGATCCGTCCCGCCGATCCCGAGGAAACGGCCGGCGCCTACGCTGCCGCGCTCGAACGCGCCGACGGCCCGACGCTGATCGCGCTCTCGCGCCAGGCGGTGCCCGTGCTCAACGACATTCCCCCGCACATTCGCCGCGCCGGCGTGCTCAAGGGTGGCTACGTCGCGCAGCAGGAAACCGCGCCGCTCACCCACCTCCTCCTCTCGACCGGCAGCGAACTTCATCTCGCGCTCGCCGCCGCCAAGGAACTCGGCGCGGGCACGCGCGTCGTTTCGCTGCCGTCCTTCGAGCGCTTCGACCGCCAGTCGGCCGAGTATCGCGACAGCATCATCCCGCCCTCCTGCCGCGCCCGCGTGGCGGTTGAAGCGGGCGTGTCGGGCCTGTGGCGGAAATACGTCGGGCTCGACGGCAAGGTCGTCGGCATCGACCGCTTCGGCATCAGCGCGCCGTCGCCGCAGGTTTACAAGGAACTCGGCGTCACCACTGAGGCCGTGGTCGCCGCCGCTCGGTCTTTAAGCTGATCCCCGTAGATCTGATTTTCACCGCCCGCCCGTTTTTCCGGGCGGGCTTTTTTGCGGGGTAACGCCGGGCTTCAGCCCGCGTTCCGGGCGAAGCGCGAGGCGAACACGCCAGGCAGGCTGAAGTCTCGCGCTACGCCCCATCTGTCGCGGCCGCCCCGTGGATTTGATCCGTCCCGATGGATGAGATAAATGAGCGCCAGTGCCCGCGATTATTAGGCGAACGGAAATCTTTTAGAAAAGTTAAGAGCCAACTTGCTTTTATAGTTAGCCGCCTAACTGTCAGCCTCCTCACGATTTTAGTTTCCTCGAAAAAAAATGCCTCTCCTGCTCCTCAAAGATCTCCCGCGTTACGAATGCCTCTTGGAGGGTGCCAAGGAATTTCCCGCGTTGGATCCCTCGGCCTGCGAGGCATTTCTTCATTTGCTGCGCACCGGCGACGAGGTCTTCAGCGTGGCGGAGCGCAATCTGGCGAATCACAACATTTCCCACGGCCGCTTCGGGGTGCTGATGCTGCTCTGGGGTTCGTCCCAGCGGCGCGGCGAAGCTCCCGCCCAGTCTGGTTGCATGGCGGGGCCGCGCACGCCGGCTGAGTTGGCGGATGCCGCCGGCGTCACCCGCGCCACGATGACGGGGCTGGTCGATACGCTAGAGCGCGACGGCTTCGTGCGCCGCGAGCCCGATCCCGATGATCGCCGGATGATGTCCGTGCGCCTCACGCCCAAGGGGGAGGCATTCCTCCACGAGCTGCTTCCGACCCATTTTCAGATCATGGCGAAGCTCATGGCCCCGCTTTCCGAAACGGAGCGTAAGACGCTCGTGGCCTTGCTCACCAAAATTTTGCAGTGCGCCAGCGATTTATCCGCGCCCGCGTCCCACACCGATTCCCCCGCGAACCACGAGTCGGTTGTCTGACGCATTTCCTCACCTTTCTTTTTTCAGCTTAGATTAATCCAGCCCACTTCCTCCCATGCTCAAGAAAATCCTCGTCTATACCGCGACCGTCTTCGGTTTACTTATCGTTGTTGGCACCCTCGTTGGCACGAAACTCGGGCAGTTCTCCGCCATGGCGGCCGCTGGCGCCTCCTTCGTGCCGCCGCCCGAGACGGTCACGGCCGCCTCGGCCACGGAAGAGACATGGGAAAACGAACTCCGCGCGAGCGGCTCCCTCGCGCCCGTGCAGGGCGTCACGCTCGGCGCCGAGATGGCCGGCAAAGTGGCGACGATCAGTTTCGAATCCGGCACCCAAGTCGCCGCCGGCGATGTGCTCGTGCAGCTCGACGTGACCAACGAACTCGCCCAGTTGCGCTCCGCCGAAGCCGGCGCGGATCTCGCCAAGCTCAATCTCACCCGCTCGAAGGAACTACGCGAGAAAGGCACCAACTCGACCTCCGATCTCGACGCCTCCGAGGCTCAGGCCAAGCAGGCCGCCGCCGCGACCGACGGCCTGCGCGCGATCATCGGCAAGAAAACCATTCGCGCTCCGTTCGCCGGCCGCCTCGGCCTGCGGCTCGTGAATCTCGGACAAATTCTCAAGGACGGTGAAGCCATCGTGACTCTTCAGACGCTCGATCCGATCTACGCCAATTTTTCCCTGCCCCAGCAAAATCTCGCGCAACTCAGCGTCGGTGCCCCCGTCCGCGTGACGAGCGATGCCGCTCCCGGGGAAATCTTCGCCGGCAAGATCACCGCCATCGCCCCCGAAGTCGACACCGCCACGCGAAACGTCCGCGTCCAAGCCACCTTGGCCAACGCTGCGGAAAAACTCCGCGCCGGCATGTTCGCGTCCATCGCGGTGGTCCTCCCCGCCACCAGCAAAAGCCTCGTCATCCCCTCGACCGCGATTCTCTACGCGCCCTACGGCGATTCTGTTTTTGTGATTTCGGAGGGGAAAAATCCCAAGTCCGGCGTCGTCGAAAAAACCATTCGCCAGCAATTCATCCGGTTGGGGCCGGTTCGCGGTGATTACGTCAGCGTCTTGTCCGGGCTAAAACCGGGCGAGCAGGTCGTCACCACCGGTGTCTTCAAACTCCGGCCGGGCATGACCGTCAACATCGACAACACCCTCGCGCCGAAAGCCGAGCTCGCGCCCAAGCCCGACAACACCTGAGCGCCTCCGCCACGCCCTGTTCCCGCCGCGTGCTCCGCCACCGCCCATGAAATCTTCCTTTACCGACCTGTTCATCAAGCGCCCGGTCCTCGCGATCGTGGTCAATCTCGTGATCATCATCGCGGGCCTCCAAGCCTACCGCTCGCTCAACGTCCGCCAATACCCGCGCAGCGACAACGCCACCGTCACCGTCTCCACCGTCTACGTCGGCGCCAACGCCGAACTCGTGCGCGGCTTCGTCACCACGCCGCTTGAGCGCGTCATTGCGGCCGCCGACGGCATCGACTACGTCGAGTCGAAAAGCCTGCAGGGGTTTTCCAACATCACCGCGCGGCTGAAACTCAACTACGAGCCGACCAAGGCCCTCGCCGAAATCAGCGCGAAGGTGAACCAGGTGCGGAACGACCTCCCGCCCGAGGCCGAGATTCCCTCGATCAGCGTCCAATCCGCCGACTCCCAGTTTGCTTCCTGCTACCTCAGCTTCGCCTCGGATATTCTCTCGCAGAGCGAGATCACGGATTACCTTGTCCGTGTCGTGCAGCCGCGCCTGTCCGCCGTGACCGGCGTTCAGCGCGCGGAAATCCTCGGCGCCCGCACGTTCGCGATGCGCATCTGGCTCAAGCCTGACCGCATGGCCGCGCTCAACATCAGCCCCGCGCAAGTGCGCGCCGCCTTGTCTCAAAACAACTACCTCGCCGCCGTCGGCGCGACCAAGGGCGCCTTCGTGCAGGTCAACCTCACCGCCAACACCGATCTTCACTCGGCCGAGGAGTTCAAGCGCATGGTCATCCGCCAGACCAATGACACTGCGATCCGCCTCGAGGATATCGCCGACGTAGTCCTCGGCTCCGAGGACTACGACACGCAGGTCCGCTACTCCGGACAGACCGCCGTGTTCATGGGCATATTTCCGCTGCCGCAAGCCAACACCGTCGACGTGGTCAAACGCGCCCGGGTCGAACTCGAATCGATCAAAAAAGACCTGCCCAACGGCCTCGACGCGCGCGTCGCCTACGACGCCTCGGAATACATCAGCAACGCCATTCACGAGGTCACGTCCACGCTCGTAGACACGCTCCTGATCGTCGTCGTCGTCATCTTTCTATTTCTCGGTTCCGTGCGCTCGGTCATCGTGCCGATCCTCGCGATTCCCGTTTCCCTCATCGGCGGGCTCTTTCTGATGCAGGTTTTCGGATTCACGATCAACCTGCTCACGCTCCTCGCCATCGTGCTCTCCGTCGGTCTCGTCGTGGATGACGCCATCGTCGTCGTCGAAAACGTCGAGCGCCACCTGCGCGACGGGCTCAAGCCCCTCGACGCCGCGCTCCTCGGCGCCCGCGAACTCGTCGGCCCTGTCATCGCGATGACGCTCACGCTCGCCGCCGTCTACGCCCCCATCGGTCTGCAAGGCGGGCTCACCGGCTCGCTCTTCCGCGAGTTCGCCCTCACCCTCGCCGGAGCCGTCACGATCTCCGGCATCGTCGCCCTCACGCTTTCGCCGATGATGTCGGCCAAGCTTCTGCGGGGCGGCGATCACGCCTCGAAAGGTTTCCCCGGTTTCGTCAACCGCCGCTTCGATTCCGTGCGCCACGCCTATGGTCGCGTCCTCGGCAGCACGCTGCGCCACCGCCCGGCGGTTTATCTCGTGTGGTTTGTCGTCACCGCGCTCACCCCGATTATGTTCATGTTCTCCCCGGCCGAACTCGCGCCGGCGGAAGATCAGGGCGTCATCTTCGGCATCCTTACGGGCTCGGCCAACGCCACCGCCGACCAGAAGGCCATCTTCGGCAAGGCTGTGGAAAAAGCCTTTCTCAGCACCAAGGAAACCGACTTCTCGTTCCTCCTCATGTTTGGCGGCGCCGCCGGCGCCGTCAGTGGAGCCGATGGTTTCGGTGGCATGGTGGTCAAACCCTGGGCCCAGCGTGATCGCACCGTGTTTCAAATCATGCCGGAGCTTCAGCAAAAACTCGGGGCGGTCCCCGGTATGCAGGTTTTCGCGACGACGCCGTCGGCGCTCCCCGGCGGCAGCAATTTCCCCGTCGAGTTCGTCATCGCCTCCACGGCGGATGCGGACCGCCTCCTCGAGTTCGCGCAGAAAATTCAGGAAAAAGCCACGATGAGCGGCGTGTTCGCCTTTCCGCCGCTCATCGACCTCAAGGTCGACCAGCCCCAGTCCGAGCTCATCATCGACCGCGAAAAAGTCGCCGCTCTCGGGCTCAACCTTTCGCAGGTCGGCGCCGACCTCGGCTCCGCGCTCGGCGGAAATTTCGTCAACCGCTTCAACATCGCCGGTCGCAGCTACAAGGTCATCCCGCAGATCGCGCGCGCCGAGCGGCTCAATCCCGAGCAGCTCGCCAACCTCTACGTCACCGGCCCCAACGGGCAGGTCGTGCCGCTCAGCAGCATCGCGACGATTAAAAACAAAACCGTCCCGCGCTCGCTCAACCGCCTCCAGCAGCTCAACGCCGTGAAAATCTCCGGCGTCACCACCCGCACCCTCGATCAGGCGCTCAAGGTGCTCGAGGACGCCGCGCACGAGGTCCTCCCGCCGGGCGCCGTCATCGACTACACCGGCGAATCCCGCCAGCTCCGCACCGAGGGCAACAAGTTCCTCCCCGCCTTCATGCTCGCGGTCGTCCTCATTTTCCTCGTGCTCGCGGTGCAGTTCAACTCGTTCCGTGATCCCCTCGTCATCCTCGCCGGCTCCGTGCCGCTCGCGATGTTTGGTGCACTCGTCTTCACCGTCCTGAAAATGCCGAACCCCAACATGCCCTATTGGACGAACGGCTGGACCACGACGATGAACATCTACGCGCAAGTCGGCCTTGTGACGCTCGTCGGCCTGATTGCGAAAAACGGCATCCTCATTGTCGAGTTTGCCAACCATCTCCAAGAGCAGGGCCGCTCGAAAATCGAGGCCGTGCGCGAGGCCACGCTCACGCGCTTGCGCCCCATCCTCATGACTTCGGTCGCGACCGTCGCGGGACATTTCCCGCTCACGCTCGTCAGCGGTGCCGGTGCCGCCGCCCGTAATTCCATCGGCCTCGTGCTCGTCGGTGGCATGGCGATCGGCACGATTTTCACGCTGCTCATCCTGCCCTCAATCTACGTCCTCCTCGCCCGCGATCACTCGCACGACCGGTTGCCCGAGCGCCTGTCCACGCCGCCCTCACCTGCTCCTGCCCCCGGCCTTGCCACCATCGCCACGCTCGCCAAATAAAAAACCACTTCCATGAAGCTCGCCCGCTCCTCCTTCTCCCCGGTCACTTCGCTGGCCATGTTTGCGCTCATCTGTGGCGTGGCTCGCGGCGCACCCGCGCCGCGGCAGGACGTCCCCGATAGTCTCGACTTGCCAACCGCGCTGCGCTTCGCGCTCGAGAACAACTTCTCCATTCGTCAGGCCCGCGAGCGCATCAAGCAGCAGGAAGGCGTCCTCGTCGAGGTGAAGGCCCGCTCCATTCCCAACGTCTCCGCCAACGGCAGCTACCAGCTCAACGACCGGGATATTTCCCAGAGTTTCCCCGCGTCCGACCGCTCGTGGGGCCTCAGCGTCACCGCGACGCAGGCGTTGTTCGCCGGCGGCGGCGTGCGCTCCGCGATCCGGAGTTCCGCCCTCACGCGCGAGGCCGCGGTGCTTGAACTCACCGGCGTGGTCAACGATGCGCTGCTCGATGTGCGCACCAAATTCTACGACATCCTCCTCGCCCGCGAAAAAATCAAGGTGCAGGAGTCGAACGTTGAGCTGCTCAAATCCCAGCTCAAGAATGTCACCGATCGCTTCGAGGCCGGCACCATTTCCAGCTTCGAGAAACTCCGGGCCGAGGTCGCCCTCGCCAACGCCCAAGTGCCGCTCATTACCGCGCGCAACGCCTACCGCCTCGCCATCGAGGCGCTGCGCCAGTCGCTCGGCTTCGTCACCAACACCCAGGAAAACGTCCGAAAAATTCCCGAGTTCGTGGGCACGCTCGACTATTTGCCCGTGAGCTACGAACTCCAGTCCTCCCTCGATTCCGCGCACGCCAACCGCCCCGAGATCGCCCGCCTCGCCAAGCTCGCCGACTCTCGCGAGGAATCGGTCACCACCGCCCGGTCCACGCGTTATCCGAATCTGTCCGCCTTCGGCGGCTGGCAGCTCCGCAAGGGCCCGACCGATACGTTTGGCGATTCGAAGGATGGATTTCTCATCGGGCTCCAGTCGCAGTGGGCGATTTTCGACGGCCGCGCCACCACCGGCCGCGTCACTCAGGCGCGTTCACTGCTGGAGCAGACGAAGCTGGTGCTGCAGGAGCAAACCCTCGCGGTCGACGTCGAGGTCCGCCGCGCGCTTTCCTCGCTGCAGGAGGCCAACGAACTCGCCGAGGCCTCGCAAAAAGTCGTCGCCCAAGCGGAGGAAAGTCTTCGCCTCGCGAACGCCCGCTACGGCGCCGGCACGGCCACGCAGCTCGATGTCCTCCAATCCCAAGTCGACCTCACCACCGCGCGCACCAATCAGATTCAAGCCTACTACAACTACAACGTCGCCCTCGCGCGCGTCCGCAAAGCCATCGGCCTCGCGGATTCGGCCGTGGCGAACTGAGGGCATTGAGGGTGGAGCGCATTGATCCTGACGCTCAGTTGGACTCGCACTCGCCGAAAGCGCGTTAGGCCCAGCGCGCTCCGCCCCCATTTTCTATCGTCCCGCCTGTAACTCCTGCGAACCTCCGGTGTCCTCACTCCGCGCATGAAACCGCTTCGCTTCCTACTCTATTTTTCCGCGGCGGTTTTTGTTTTGCTCGCGGTCGCCGTGGGCGTCGCCTTCACCTCCGGCTTCCAGACATGGGCTGCCCGCCAAGCCCTCGCCGGCCAGCCTGCCCTGCACGCCACGCTCGGTCGCGTCGCCGCCGGGCTCGGCCACGTCAACTTCGAGTCCGTTCACGTCGAGCCCCACGGCGCCATCCTCACGCTGCCCGCCCTCTCCGCCGAACTGCCGCTGCTGTCGGCGGCGCTCTCAAAAAAAATCACGGTCACGAAACTCGTCGCGAAGGGCTGGACGCTTGACCTCACCAAGGCGAAACCGGCGAAACCCGCCGCTCCCTCCGCGCCGACTGTTCCGGCCCCGGCCGTGCGCGTCACCTCGGGTTTTTCCCTCCTGCCCTCCGCGTATGCCGCCGATATCGCGACCGCCGCCACCGTCTCCACCTTCCAAGGCGTTTTTTCCCAGCTCAAACTCCCGGTCGATCTTTCGCTCGATGGCGTGGAACTCGAAGGCGATGTTTTGCTGCCGCCCGCGCCCGATGCCCCGGCGGCCCGGATTCATGTCCGCATCGTGGGTGGCGGACTTGCGGCCGGCCGGGAGGGCCGCTTCACGCTCGACCTCGCCGTCGCCTTCACCGGCGAAAATCTTCCCGTCAACGCGCTGACGGTTCACGCGACGCTGGTCGCCGCGATGGACACCCCGCGCACTTTCACCCGGCTCGAAACGCAGGCCGCCTCCGCCGCGCAAGGCGCGCAATTTCCCGCCGGCGTGAAACTCGTCGCCACGGTCGCCGCCGCACGGGCCGCCCAGGGTGAAAACTACCTCGTCGCCGTCGTACTCGAGGGGAAGGAACTCATCGACCTCCATGCCGATCTCCCCGCCGATGCGCGCTCTCTCACCGGCACGTGGAAGCTCAACCTCCGCACCGCCGATCTCGCACCCTTTGCCCTCGGCCGCGCGCTCCCCGTCCTCGATGCGGTGGGCGAAGGAAAATTTTCCACCGACCCTACTTTTGCCGAGATCCACGCCAGCGGCCGCCTCGATGCCACCGCCGATCAGCTCGCCGTCATCCAGCCTGAGCTCGCCGCCGTCGGCGTGGTCAAAGTCACGGCCGAATTCGATCTCGCGCAAACCGGCGACACGCTCCGGGTCGAGCATCTCACGGCGCAATTCGACGGCCCCCGGCCCATCGCTTCCGTTCGTTCATTACAGCCGTTCGCGTTCAACGCGAAGACCGGCGAATTGAAAGTGGCCGAGCCCGCCCGAGAGCTGCTCGCGCTCAAACTCCAAGGCGTGCCGCTCGCATGGGTGCAGCCGTTCCTGAAAAATCTCCGCATCACCGGCGGCGATGTGCGCGGCGAACTCGCCGCCACCGCGAGCAATGGCGGCCTTGCCCTGCGCTCCAAGACGCCGCTCACCGTCACGGAGGTTTCCCTCGCGTCCCCCGGCGCCTCGCTCGTTCGCACCGTCGATGCCTCGCTCGGCTTTTCCGCCGACTACACCCCGCAAGGCTGGCAGGCGGAGATCGCCCCGCTCACGCTGGGCAGCGGCGGCGCGACGCTGCTTACGATCCACGCGAAGGCCGGTCAGCTCGCCGGCAAAGACCAGCCGCTCAAGGCGACCGGCCGTTGGAGCGCCAGCCTCCCCGCGATCTTCGCGCAGCCCGCGCTGGCCGCCAAAGCCGGTCTCCTCCAAGGCGACGCGGCGGGCGAATTCGCCGCCACGATCGCGGGAAAAAAGGAAATCCAAGCCACGCTCACGCTCACGAATCTCGCCGCCGATCCCACGCTCACCAAGGAAACGCTGCCGACCATCACGGTGGGTCTGCGGGCTGATCTTGATGCCTCTGGAAAAATCAGTTTCGACTCACCGCTCCTTTTCGAACGGGCCGGTCGCAAGTCCGACCTCGCGCTCGCGGGCACCGCGCTACCCGGTGCGACCACGACCGCGCTCGATGTGAAGGTCACCAGTTCGCTCCTCATCGTCGAGGATGTGCAGGTGCTCGCCGCGCTGGCCCCGCCCTCGGTCAACCCGGCGACCGACCCGGAGCTCCGGAAAAAAACGGACGAGAAACCCTTCTGGGCCGGGCTCACCGGCCAGCTCGCCCTCGCGCTGAAGAAAGTCGTTTACGCGGATAAATATGAGGTGGCCGATGTGACCGGGACGCTCCGCTTGGAGGACGGCGCGCTCAAACTCGACGGCGTGCGCGCGGATCTCGGCGAAAACAGCGAGGTCAAGCTGAAGGCGGGCGTCACGTTTTCCGGGCAACGCCGCGAGCCCTACGCGCTGACGGCGGATGTCGCGTTGAACAATTTCGATTCCGCCCCGCTGTTTCGCGCGCTCGATCCCGGCAAGCTCCCCACCGTGGAAGGCCGCTTCAACGTCACGAGCAGCCTCGCCGGCAGCGGCATCAACGCCGGCCAGCTCGTCGAGCGCACGCGCGGAGATTTTCAACTCACCAGCAAGGCCGGGCTGTTTCGCGGCCTCTCAGCCGAGATGGTGGAGTCGCTGAAACAATCGCCCTCGATGCTTTCGAACGCGCTCAACGCGGTCAGTGCCAGCGGCGTGGGCGCGCTGTTGGGTTTGAAGAAGGAAAAATTGGATGAC
>JANYBX010000272.1 GCA_025360615.1 Opitutia bacterium | reverse complement strand
GCCCTCACCCCGCTTTCGCGCCGCTCGCGGAATCGACGTTATGCGGGGTGAGGGCACCCCGCCTCCATCAGACACCTCGCAGAATCGGAAATTTAGTTCCGGCCGGCTTTGGCGGTCTTCTGCGATTTCGTTTCGATGAATTCGCGAATCACATCCATGCGCTGGCGGGCTCGGTCGTCTTCCTCGATTTCCTCCGCGGTGCGGATGGTTTCGTTTTTGGCCATGGCCTTCCGCATTTTCGAGAGCGCGAGATATTCGAGCTGGCGGATGCGCTCGCGGGTGACGTGAAATTTCTTGCCGACTTCCTCGAGGGTGAGTTCGTCGCGGCCTTCGAGGCCGAAGCGCAGCTTGATGATCTCGGCTTCGCGTTCGTCGAGGGAGTTGACCATCGAGTTGAGGTCGGAGTTGAGGCTGCGATCACGGAGGCCCTCGTAGGGGCTGATGGCGTTTTCGTCGCCGACGATTTCGCCGAAGGTGCCGGAGTCGCCGTCTTCGCCGATGGGCGCGTCGAGCGAGGCGGGCCGCACGCTGACGGACTTGAGGTGGGCGACCTTCGAGGTGGGAATCTGAAGCTCGATCGCCAATTCCTCGTCGGAGGGTTCGCGGCCGAGTTGCTCGGAGAGCTTCATGGCCATCTTCCGCATCTTGGAAATTTTGTCCACGAGGTGGACCGGGAGGCGGATGGTCTTCGATTGGTTGGCGAGGGCGCGCTTGATGGACTGCTTAATCCACCAGGCTGCGTAGGTGGAGAGCTTGCCGCCCTTGCGCGGATCGAAGCGCTCGACGGCCTTGATGAGGCCGAGGTTGCCCTCGCTGATGAGGTCGAGGAGCGGGAGGCCAAAGTCCTTGTAGTCCATCGCGATTTTCACGACGAGGCGGAGGTTGGCCGAGATCATGTGATCGCGGGCGGCCTTGTCGCCGCGGCGGATGCGGCGCGCGAGGGTGATCTCCTCGGCGATGGTGAGGAGCGCGGTTTTGCCAATCTCCTGAAGGTAGAGCTGAAGATTGCTGCGCTCGCCGTGGGCGATTTGTTCGGCGGGGGCGGGCTCGGCTTTTTCCAGAAAAGAGGGCGCGCTGTCGGGTGGAGCGGAGTCAAGAACGGCGGTCGGGGCCTCGGTGGCGACAGGATCGTCGGTGGCGATGCGGGAGCGGTGCGACTTTGTTTTTGTGGGCATGTTTAAGTCCTCGTTACGAGAGATAGAGAGAGGATGGTGCGGGTTTGTTCCCATCTGTAGCTAAAGTTGTTCCAATTGAATAACGGACGAGTTCCCCTCGTGGTTGCAAAAAATCCACGTCGCTTGAGAGAAATTGTGGCGCACCGACGCGCAGCCCTGCGGGCGCGAAGGCGCAGTCTCGGGGGCGGCGACGCTAAAAAGACAAGCCGGGCTGGGGGTATTCGCCCAGACTTTGGCTCAGAATTGCGAGGCGATCTCGGCGGCTTTCAGGAGGGCCGTGGCCTTGCTGATCGTCTCTTGATACTCGGCGGCGGGCACGGAATCGGCGACGACACCTGCGCCGGCTTGGATGTGCAGGCGACCATCTTTGAGCAGGGCGGTGCGGAGCATGATGCAGGAGTCGAGGTTGCCGTCGTAGCCGAAATACCCGAGCGCGCCGGCGTAGAAACCGCGCTGGCTGGGCTCGCTCGCGGCGATGATCTGCATCGCCCGAATTTTTGGCGCACCACTGACCGTGCCGGCGGGAAAAGTGGCGCGCATGAGATCGTAGGCGGTTTTTCCGGGAGCGATCTGACCCTCGACCTGCGACACGATGTGCATGACGTGCGAGTAGCGCTCGATGACGTTTAACTCGGGCACGCGGATCGAGCCGTAGCGGCAGACGCGGCCGATGTCGTTGCGCGCGAGATCGACGAGCATGAGGTGCTCGGCGAGTTCCTTTTGGTCGGCGAGGAGTTCCTTTTCGAGGGCAACATCCTCGTCGGGCGTGGCGCCGCGGCGGCGGGTGCCGGCGATGGGGCGAATCTCGACGAGGCCGTCGGTCAGGCGCACATGAACCTCGGGCGAAGCGCCGACGATGGCGAAGTCGCCCGCGTCGAGAATAAACATGTAGGGCGACGGGTTGACCGTGCGCAGGGCGCGATAGAGATCCAGTGGCGAGCGGTCGAAGGGGCGGGTGAAACGCTGCGAAGGGACGAACTGGATGATGTCGCCCGCGCGAATGAATTCCTTGCCTGCCTCCACGGCGGCCTCGAAGCGTGGCTGGGTGAAATTTCCGGGCGGCACGCTGATCTTCGCCGGCTCGATGAGCGGAGCCGGCGCGAGGGCGCGAGGCTGGCGGAGGAGATTAAAGAGATGCTCCAGCTCGGCGACGGCCGCGGTGTAAGCGGCGGCGGCGTCGCCTTGGATGTGGGCGTTGACGCAGAGGCGGAGGGTTTGTTTCGCGCGATCGAAGATCAGCAGCGAATCCGACAGCATGAAGTAGAGCAGGGGCATGCCGAGTTCGTCGGTCTTCGCGGCGGGCACGGTCGGCTCGATGCGCGTGACGTATTCGTAACCGATGAAGCCGACCGCGCCGCCGGTGAAACGCGGCAGGCCGGGCAGGGCGACGGGCTGGTGGCCGCTCATTTCCTTTTCGATCAGCGTCAGCGGATCGGACGGGGTGGGGAGGGTTTGCGAGGGCTGCCCGGGCGTGCGGATTTCGGTCGTGACCGGGCCGCAGATAAAAATTTTCCGCGGACGGCAGCCAATGAAACTGTAGCGCGAAAGCGTTTCGCCGCCTTCGACGGATTCGAGCAGATAAGAGGGGCCGGCGTCACGGAGCTTCGCGTAGGCGGAGACGGGCGTCTCGAAATCCGCCATGAGATCGGTGTAAACGGGGACGACGTTACCTTGTTCGGCGAGGCGGAGAAACGCCTCGCGGGAGGGATGCACGTTCATGGCGCGGAAAAAAGACGGCGGATTATTCAACCGTCACGGACTTTGCCAGGTTGCGCGGTTTGTCCACGTCGCAACCGCGCTCGACGGCGATATAGTAGCTGAGAAGTTGCACCGGCACAGCGGCGACGATGGGCAACACGGCTTCGTGGCAGTCGGGAATCGTGATGACCTCGTCGGCGAGGCCGGGCGGCAGTTCGCAGCCCTCGGTGATGATCGCGATTACGGGGCCCTTGCGCGCCTTGATTTCCTGCATCGAGGAAACGACCTTGTTGAAAATCTCACCCTTCGGGGCGAAAAATACGCTCGGGCATTTCTCGCTGATGAGCGCGATCGGGCCGTGTTTCATCTCGGCGGCGGGATAGCCTTCGGCGTGGATGTAGGAAATTTCCTTCAGCTTGAGCGCGCCTTCGAGGGCGAGCGGGAAGAGCGAGAGCCGGCCGAGAAAAAGAAAATCCGTGTGGTGCGCGAAGCGTTTCGCGATGGCCTGGATGTGCGGTGCCTGTTTGAGCGCGTCGCGCACGAGGTCGGGCGCGCCCTTGAGGGCTTTCACGTAGATCACGCCGTCGCTGAAGCTCATGTCGCGGAGGCGTGCGATGTAGAGCGCGAGCATCGCGCCGAGGAGGAGCTGCGAGGTAAACGCCTTCGTCGAGGCGACGCCGATCTCGGGGCCGACGTGCTGGTAGATGCCGCCGTTGGCCTCGCGCGCGATGGTGGAACCGACGACGTTGTTGATCGCGAGCACGCGGTAGCCTTTGCGTTGGGCTTCGCGGAGCGCGGCGAGCGTGTCGATCGTCTCGCCGGACTGGCTCATCACGAAGAAGAGCGTGTTGCGATCGAGCGGCGAGTTGCGGTAACGGAACTCCGACGCGTAATCCACCTCGACCGGCAGGCGCGCGAAACGCTCGATCAGATGCTCAGTCACGAGGCACGCGTGCCACGCGGTGCCACACGCGCAAAACATGAAGCGGTCAATCTGCCGCAGTTCGCTCGCGGTGAGATTGAGGCCGCCGAAGTTGGCGGTGCTGCCATCCTCGGAGAAGCGCCCGCGCATGGAATTTTCGAGCGCGAGGGGCTGCTCGAAAATTTCCTTCTCCATGAAGTGCGCGTAGGTGCCGATCTCGGCGTCCTTAATGGACCACGTGATCTTATCGACGACCGGTGAAACGTCTTCCTGATCGAGCGTGGTGATCGTGAAGCCGGTTTTCGTCAGATGGACGAGTTCGCCGTCCTTGAGATAGACGACGTTTTGCGTGCGGCTGATGAGCGCGGAGGCATCGGATGCGATGATGTATTCGCCGTCGCCCACGCCGAGAAGGAGCGGGGAGGCTTTGCGCGCGGCGACGAGCTCGGCGGGATAATCCACGCAGAGCACCGCGATGCCGTAGGTGCCCTCGACGTGGCGGAGGGTCTTGCGGACGCTTTCCAGAAAACGGCTCGTCGCGATCGCGCCGCCGTTGCCTTGGCCGTTGCCGTGTGGGCTGCGCGAACCTTCGACGGGTTCCTTCGCGTAATGGTAGGCGATGAGGTTGCAGAGAACCTCCGTGTCGGTCTCGGACTGGAACGTGTAGCCCTTGCTCAACAGGAAGCCCTTAATCTGCGAGTAGTTTTCGATGACGCCGTTATGGATGAGGGCGAACTTGCCATCGCTGCTCACGTGCGGGTGGGCATTGGCGTCGGTGACGCCGCCGTGCGTGGCCCAGCGCGTGTGGCCGATGCCGGTCGTGCCGGTGAGATGGTGCTTGGTGACCTCCTTCACGAGGTTTTCGACGCGGCCGGCCTTTTTGGCGACATCGAGCTTGCCGCCCTGGAGCACGCACACCCCGGCCGAGTCGTAGCCGCGATATTCCAAGCGCTTCAGCCCCTCGAGGATGATCGCTGATGCTTTTTGTTTACCGACGTAGCCGACGATGCCGCACATGGATTTTCAGGAAATTGGATTGCGACGATATTGGCCCGGTGAATTCTTCCGCAAGGAATTAGAAAAAAAGCCACATATGATCGAACGACGCAATAAAACCCTCGCAGTCATCATGGGCGGCGGCCGCGGCACGCGCCTCTCCCCACTCACGCTCGAACGTTGCAAGCCCGCCGTCCCGCTCGCCGGGAAATACCGGCTCGTGGACATCCCGATCAGCAACTGCATCAACTCCGATATCAATCGGATCTTCCTGCTCACGCAGTTCCAGACCGCCTCGCTGCATCGCCACGTGCAGAACACCTACCACTTCGACCCGTTCGGCGGCGGCTTCGTCGACATCATGTCGGCCGAGCAGACCGAGAAAAGCGTCGATTGGTATCAGGGCACGGCCGACGCCGTCCGGAGGAATCTCCTCCATTTTCGCTCCTTCCCGCACGACCTCGTGCTGATCCTTTCCGGCGACCAGCTCTACCGGATGGATTTTCGCGAAATCATCGAGCAACACCTTCGGACGGGTGCGGATGTCACCATCGCGGCGGTGCCGTTCCCCGTTTCAAAAGTCGACGGCCTCGGCCTCACGCAAGTCAACGACGACCTCTCCATTGCTCGCTTCGTGGAAAAACCGAAGGACCCCGCGGTGATCGCGAGCCTCGCACTCAGTCCCGCGCTGGAAGCGACGTTGAAAACGCCGTCCGTCGAGAAGCGCTGCCTCGCCTCGATGGGCATCTATGTGTTCAACCGCGCGGCGCTCGCCGAGGCGCTCGACAACACGATGACGGATTTCGGCAAGGAGGTCATTCCCGGCCTGCTTGGGAAAAAGAAAATCTACGCCCATATTTTTGAAGGCTACTGGGAAGACATCGGCACCGTGCGCGCTTTTTTCGAGGCCAACCTTGCCCTCGCCCAACCGCTCCCACCCTTTAATTTTTTCGACGCCGGCGCCCCCATCTACACGCAGGACCGCTATCTTCCTGCCTCGAAACTCAACCACTGCAGTATCAACCATGCCGTGATCGGCGACGGCTCCATCCTCGCCGATTCCACGATCAAGCGCTGCGTTTTTGGCATTCGCTCCTTCATCGATGAAGGCTGCGTGCTCGAAGACTCCATCGTGATGGGTTCCGACTATTACGAGACCGACGAGCAACTCGCCGCCAACACGAGCAAAGGCCGCCCGCATCTCGGCCTCGGCAAAGGCTGCCGCATCAAAGGCGCAATCATCGACAAGAACGCCCGTATCGGCGCCGGCTGCGTGCTCGACGCGACCGGCAAGGCCGACGGCAAATACATCGACGGTGCCGTCGTGATCCGCGACGGCGTGCTCGTGGTGCCGAAGGGCGCGACGTTGCCGCCGGGGACGGTGGTGTAAGAGGGCGCGCCCGCTTGCCGGCCAAATCTATTTGCTCCTACCGGGCGCGTTTTTTCGTTTCACGCGCCGATTGCGCGATGAATGCGATCCCGCCCGCGATGAGGAACACCGAGTAAAACGTCCCCCGGCTCACGCCGAGGATAAGCGAGGCGTCGGGTTCGCGAAACGTTTCGCCGATCATCCGCACGGCGGCGTAGATCAGCCAAAATTCTCCGCTGAGCCGGCCGGGTTTCGTTTGCACGACATCGCTGCGCCAGAAGCGCCACTGCATGATCGCCAGCAACAGCGCACCCTCCAGCGCCGCTTCGTAGAGCTGCGAGGGGTGGCGCGGCGCGATCAGCTCGACCGGCGTCCCCGGCGCGGCGCTGTGCGGGAAAATCACCGCCCACGGCACATCGGCGATTTTGCCCCAGAGTTCGCCGTTGATGAAGTTGGCCAGGCGTCCGAAGAGCAGCCCCGCCGCCGCCGTCGAAGCGATAAGGTCGCAGAGGTGGAGAAATGGAATCTTCTGCGCGCGCGCGAACCACACCAGCGCCACGCCCACTCCGATGAACCCGCCGTGGCTCGCCATCCCGCCATCCCACACGCGAAGAATCGAGAGCGGCTCGTGCACCAACGCGCCCGGTTGATAGAGGAGAAAATATCCCAGCCGGCCCCCGAGAAGCACACCGAAGACCACCGCCATCATCAGGTCGGCGACTTTCTCGGCGGGCAGTTGCGAGCGCCCGGCGCGCGCATAGCGCAGCAACAACCAGCCCGCGACGACGAACCCGAGCATGTAGGCCAGCCCGTAATAGCGGATGCCGATGCTATCGGTGAACCGCACGAGAAACGGGCTGAGATTATTTACCCAGTAGGCGAGGGGCATCGGTCGAAAATTCTTCCGCTTAACCCTGCGGTTTCGTCTTCCCGCTAGGCTTCGCCGCCCGCTGTTGCTTCGATCGCGCAAGCTCGCGCATGTCCACGGCGACATCATCCTTCTCGAAAATCTCGCGGCCGAGAATGTGCTCAATGATGTCCTCCATCGTGATCACGCCGGCGGTGGCGCCGAATTCATCCACGGCCACGAGCATCTTCGTGTGGACCTTCAGACAGACTTGCAGCGCCTGGGCGACGGCGACCGTCTCCGGGATGAAATGCACCTCGCCCATGAGCTGCTCGACGAGCGCGCTGTCCTGGTCGTTACCCTTCGCCTTCAATAGATCCCGCCGTCGCACGAGGCCCACGATGTCGTCCAGGTTTTTCCCGTAAACCGGCATGCGCCCGAAGGGCAGGGAGGGAAACTCGCGCAAAACCTCGCCGACGGTCGCGCTGCGCTGCAACGCCGTCACGACGGTGCGCGGCGTCATGATCGCGCTCACGCGCACGTCGTCGAGCGAGAGGGCGTTGGCGATCATGTTGGATTCGCTTTTGCTGAGCGTGCCCTGTTGCGCGCCGCGCTCCGCCAGCAAAATAATCTCCTCGTCCGAGCGATGGACACTGGCCGGTTGGCGAATGACGAGGCGCACGACGACGTTGCAAAACCACGTGATCGGCGTGAGCGCGCGCCGTAGCCACCAGAGCGGATAAACCACGTAGGGCTGCAACTGCCGCCGATAAACCACGCCCATCGTTTTCGGCAGCACTTCGGCCGCGACGAGCAGGGTGATGCCAAAGCCCGCCGTGATGATGACGAGCATCCGCTCGCCAAAGAGATGCGCACCGATGGCCCCGATGACGACGGAGCCCACGCCATTGGCCGCCGTGTTCAGGGTGAGGATGGCGGAAATCGTCTCGTCGAGCTCGTGCTTGATGGTCTCCAGTCGTGCGCCGCGCCGCGGTCGGGATTTTTTCAACGCCTCGATTTCCGCGACCGTCGTGCTCAGCACCAACGCCTCGAACAACGAGCAGACGAACGAAATCGCGAGCGTGCCGGCGATGGCGATGGCGAGCCAATACATGCCGCCAGTTTATGGAGCCGCGGCGATTTACGAATAGAAAGTGCGTCGATTCGCCGCGCGACAAATCAGCCTTGCCGCGCCCGCGCGCGCCGCGCGTAGTCGTCTCTCCATGAGTGAACTCCAACGCACCCCGCTGCGCGATTTCCACGCCGCCCACGGCGGCCGTCTCGTCGATTTCGCCGGCTGGGAGATGCCCGTGCAATACCGCAGCATCCTCGAGGAGCACAAGATCGTGCGCCGCGCCGCCGGCCTCTTCGACGTGTGCCACATGGGCGAGGTCGACGTTCAGGGTCCCGACGCCGGGAAGTTTCTAAATTACCTCGTCACAAACGACGTCGCGAAACTCTTTCCCGGCCGGGTGCTCTACTCGCCGATGTGTTACCCTAACGGCGGCGTCGTCGACGACCTACTCGTCTACATGCGCAGCGCCGAGGATTATTTTCTCTGCATCAACGCGGGCAATATCGTCAAGGATCTCGTGTGGATTCGCGAGCAGGCGGCCAAGTTCGCCGTCACCATCACCGACCGCTGCGCCGACTACGCGCTCCTCGCCGTGCAAGGCCCGCGCGCCGTGCAGATCGTGCAAACACTCACCGGCGCAAAGCTCGGCTTGCTGAAATATTATCACTTCGTCGAGGGCACGGTGGCGGGCGTTCACTGCATCATCAGCCGCACCGGCTACACGGGCGAGGACGGTGTCGAACTTTACCACGCCGCCGGTGACGCTGTGGCGCTCGCCGAGGCGTTGCTCGCCGCCGGCGCGCCGCACGGCCTCGAACTCGCCGGGCTCGGCGCGCGCGACAGCCTCCGCCTCGAAGCCGGTTATCCGCTCTACGGCCACGAGATCACGCAGGATATTTCCCCGCTCACCGCCGGCCTCGGCTGGACGGTGAAACTCGACAAGGGCGCCGACTTCATCGGCCGCGATGCGCTCGTCGCCGAAAAACAAAACGGCGCTCCGCAGAAAGTGATCTTCTTCAAAACCGGCGATCGCCGCATCGTCCGCGCCGACACCCCTGTGCTCGGACCGAATGGCGACGTGGTGGGACGCGTGTTGTCCGGCACGCTCTCGCCGATCCTGAACGAAGCGATCGGCTCCGCCCTCGTCACCACGCCCGCCGCGGCGCAGCCGCTCGC
>JANYBX010000265.1 GCA_025360615.1 Opitutia bacterium | reverse complement strand
TTCATGAGGCTGGGATTGGTCGTGAGACCCTTGATGTAGGGCTTGGCGTAGAGTTCGAGAATACCGGCTTTGTCGGCACCGTCGGCGTAGAGCTGAACTTTGAGATCGTTGAGGGATTTCATGGTTGGATTGGGCAAGAGTGAGGTTTCGTGAGAGGAGGCGGGCAAGGATTTAGTTTGGTGCGGCAGTGGGTTTGAAGCTGCGCCAGTTTTCGAGCGGGCGCAGGGCGAGGGCGATCAGCGCGAGTTGGCTCGCGACGAAGATCGTCAGCCACATGAACGCGGCATCGGTGAAGCCGTAGCTGTGGAGGCCGACGCCGAGCATGTTCGTGCCAAACCAACTCCAGCTCGTGACGACGTTGCCGAAGACGGCGAGCGCCATGAGGCCGCGGGTTTTCACGAGGCCGCCCCAGCGGGCGTGGAGGATGAGGGCGTTCCAGATGACGATGATGAGCGCGCCGTTTTCCTTCGGGTCCCAGCCCCAGAAGCGGCCCCACGACTGGTCCGCCCAAATGCCGCCGAGGACGGTGCCGACGAAACTGAAGAGCGTGGCGAAGCAGACGATGCCGTAAACCATGCGGCCGAGGGCGTCGGCGGTGGCCTTGTCGAGCGAGCGGGTGAGACTGCCGCGCACGATATAGATGATCGCGAGCAAGCCCGCGAGAAACGTGGCGGCGTAGCCGGTCGCGACGATGACGACGTGCGTCGCCAGCCAGAAATTCGAGTCGAGCACGGCGCGCATCATTTCCAGCGTGTCGCCCTCAAGGGAGAGATAATGCGCGATGATGAGCGTGGCGAAACCGACGAGGCCGGCGGCGACGCTGCCGATGGCGTTGCGGTAAATCGCCTCCAACACGAGGCAGAGCGCGACGGAGCCCCACCCGATGAAGAGCGCGGACGAGTAGAGATTCGTGACGGGCGGGCGGCCTTCGAGCCACATGCGGGTGATGATGCCGGCGGTGGCAACGAGCCACGCGAGGCCGACGAGATAAAACGCCGCGCGGCCGAGTTCGTCGGGCCACTTGATCCAGGAAATGACGGCGAGGAGGAAGGCGGCGATGTAGAGCGTCATGCTCGCGTAGAACGGCGCGATGGCGTTGAAGCGCACCTCGGCTTCGACCTTGGTGAGTTTGGGGCCGAAGGGTTTCACGAGCGTGGTGCGATAGAGCGCGAGGAGCTGGTTGAACTGCTCGGGCTGGTGTTGCCGCCACGCATAGCCGAGGCCGGCGTAAGCGAGCACACTGGAGTTAACCGCGCCCGTTTGGAACGAGCCGAGGAGCGACTGGCCGACGGATTGCCACGCGTCGGGTTTGGCGTCGGTCGAGTCGGGCGGGACGGCGAGGATGTTCGTGGACTCGGCCATGAACAGGTAGCGTTGGCCGAGTTCGAGCATGGCTTTGGCGGTCTCGGTGTCGTGCGGCTGACCGGATTGTTTGGCGCGCACGGCGGCGACGCCGGTGGGAAGAAGTTTTTCGAAGCGGCGGAGTTCGCCGAGAAAATCATCGGTCTCGGGCGAGGCGAGAGTGTGCTTCAGGCGCTGGTAGGCCGTGAGCGAGCCGTAGAGTTGGACGATGGCGCGTTGAAAGGTCGTGCGGGTTTGCGCCTCGACGGGTTGGGCGAGCTGAAACTGGCGGTCGAGCTCGGCGAGTTTTTTGTCGAGCTGCGTGAAGGAGAAACGTTTTTTGCCATCGCCGTCCTCGGCCTTGAGGTCGAAGAGCGCGAGCACGTCGGGGTGAACGATCTCGAAGGTCTGGTAGCTGTCGGCGAGTTCGGAGTGGAAAAAGACATCGAGCAGCCACTCGGTGGGAGTGAGCTCGAGCCCAGAAGGGGTGGTGACGGGCTGGCGGCCTTGGAAGACGAGGAGGGAACTGCGGGCGACGGTATCGAGCGGCTTGAGACGGCCGTTGAGAAGAACGGGGAGGCGGCTGAAGCCGGCGAGATCGTAGGGTGAGGACGCGCGCGCTGGGAGGAGTTTGGCGCCGAGGAAAAGAAGGCCGAGCGCGAGGACGATGACGGGGAAATATTTTTTCATGCGGTGGCGGGTCGGGCGGCGCGGCGTTTTCCGATGAAGGCGGCGAGGTGGATGCAGAACTGGATGAGCAGGCCGAAGGTCATCAGCGCGCAGGCGAGGTAGGGGAGCTGCCAGCTCGGGTTGCGGACGACTTGGAGGATCGTGGTCGTCTCCCCTTCGAAGCTCTGCTGGTAGAATGTGAGGCCGGCGTAGCGCAGCGGGTTGTTCATGTAGATGAGCACCTCGCGGTCGTCGCGGCCGTCGGGCGTGGTGAGGCGGAGGCGGCTGGAGAAGTTCTTCGGGATGTCGGTGCCGGCGTAGCGGTCGTGGGAAAACTTCAGGAGGGTCAGCGAAAAGGGTTTGTAGCTGCGCTCGAAGCGGAAGGCGATTTTCCAAGTGCGGCCACCGTAGTCGAAGCGCTGCGGCATCGGCACCTCGGGAGAAACCAGCCACGTGCCGAGCGTGCCTTCGGGCGCGACGAGCTCGATGTAGGCGGCGGGGAGATTGCGGGTGTCCTGCTGGTAGGTGATCGGCAACGGGGTGACTTCGACGCGCGCGCCGAAGCCGGCAGTGGCGAGCGAGGGCGGGGTGCCGGCGGCGGGCTCGCCTTTGCGCATCGCGAGCGCGGCGTTGGGATAATACGTTTTGGGGACGACGCGGAAGGGAAGCTTCGGGTGCTGGATCGCCTCACTGCGGGCGATGAGGTTTTCGGGGATAGCGACGACGTGGTCGAATTTCGGGTCGGTCGTGTCAGTGATGGCGAGTTCGTTGAGACGGTAGCTCTCGGAGAAGTTTTTGGTTTCGCCCTCGTTGAGCCGGAGCGAAAACTCCTCCTGCCAGAGCCCGCTCAGGAGTTCGCCGATCAGGAGCAGAATGAGGCCGACGTGCGTGAGCCAGATGCCGGATTTTTTGGCGGATAATTTGAAACGGTAAACCTGCGCGCTCACGAGGTTGATGAGCAGCAGTCCGCCGATGAGGTAGCCGCCGGGGAAAACGGGCACGGGAATATCGCCGACGCGCCAGAGGACGAAGAACGAGTGGAAATATTTCTGCTGCACGGCCCAGATGCCGAGATGCACCTGATCGAGCGTCGCGGCGAAGATCAGCAGGATCGAGAGCGCGAGGAGGACGACGGTGAGCTTAAGCGACACGAAGAAGTCGCGGAACTGGCGGACGAGATCGCTCATGGGGTAGCCGCGGGCACGCGGATGGTTTTCAGAAAGACGGTGAAGACGGCCTGCTCGCGCGCGACGAGCGCGGATGGGCCGGTGAGTTTGAAGAACCACGTGGCGTCGCCCACACGGACCAGGGCGCCGAGGATGCGCTGCGGCGTGACGCCCGTGCCGGTGAAATCGACGATGGCGAAGCCGAGGCCGTTTTGCTCGAGGCGTGTGACCGCTTTCGCGAGATCCGCTTCGGCGAAGGGCGGGAGCTGGATCTGGCCGCGCCAGCGGTTGATGTTGGCGAGCTCGCCCCCGACATCGCCGGGGAAGGCCGTGATGGAAAGATCGGCGGTTTCACCGGCGTCGCCGCTGACGGTGTAAGTGGCCTTGCGCATGGCGGAAGCGGGCTTCGAGACCCAGTGGGCGGGAGCGGTCCAAGTCAGTCCGGCGCCGGTGGCCGTGGGAACGGCGGTGTTGGCCATGCTGGCCCCGGGCGCAGAGGAGGGAGCGGAGGCCGGTGCGGTGGCGGAGGGAAGCTCGGGATCTTTTTCCTTGGCGATGCGATAGGAGGTGACTTCGCGTTCGCGACAGCCGGCGGCAAAGACACACAGGAGCACGCTGATCGCGCGGGAGCGGAAGAAGGGACGGCGCATGGGGGAAAACGTGGAGTCTAGCGTTTGCGGGGCGACTTCAACCCTATCGTGAAACTATCAGAGCGGCGCGCGGGGCGGATTAACCCGAAACGCCGCTCAGTTGGGTTTAAGTAACAAGGCTGTTACTCAATTAGGCCTGAAACCGGCCGAGCGAAAGGTGGTCTGCATCCCGGGCCTGGCCAAGCGCGATGCATGGCGAGGAATCCTTTTCCTATTATGAAAACAGCCTCAATTCGCGGGTGGTTAGTGGCGGGCGCTTGGTTCGCCCTTGGTTTGGTTCAATCAGCTCAGGCTCAAATCGTGGAATTTCGCGCGACGATCAACGCCGCGCAGGAAACCCCGGCGACAGCCTCGGCCGCCACGGGCTCGGCGATCATGCTCTACGATGTAAATGCGAACACCTTCGACCTGATCATCACGCTCAACAATTTCACCAACACCCTCACCGCCTCGCACATTCACGAGGGCGCGGTCGGCGTCGCGGGTGCGGTGGTCACCAATTTCGGCGCCGAGGCGGTTTACACGCGCACCGGCAACACGCTGCGGGCGACCTTTCGCGGCGTGACGCACGGCGGCACCAAACTCACGCTGCTCCAAAACGGCGCTTACCTGAATTTCCACTCGGCCGTGTCCCCGGCGGGTGAAATCCGCGGCCAGCTCATCGCGCAGCCCAAACGGCTCATCGCGAACATCACGGTGGCGCAAGAGCAGGCGACGACCACGACGACGATTAACAGCAATGCCTTTGGCGCCGCGGTGATGACCTACGATCCGGGCACGAATAAGATCAATCTCCGCATCAACCTTTATAACTACACCAACACGCTGACCAATTCCCACTATCACGAGGGTGCCCCCGGAGTGAGCGGCCCGGTCGTCACCGGCCTCGGCGCCGGCACGGTTTCAAACTACGTCGCCAACGGTTCGGGCTTTTTCGGCACGTTCCTGAACCTCACCTACACGGGGGACCCGGTGAAGCTGCTCACGGGCGGCGCCTATCTGAATTTCCACAGCAACGTCTACGCCGGCGGCGAGATTCGCGGGCAGGTGCTCCCCTCCGAGGAGCTGGTCTCGACCCGCGTGGCCAACATCTCGACCCGCGCTTTCGTGGGCACGGGATCGCAGGTGCTGATCGCTGGTTTTAGCGTCACGGGCTCGGAACCGGTTCGCACGCTGATCGACGCCAAAGGACCTTCGCTCGCCGACTTCGGTATCACCGGCGCTCTGGCCAATCCCACCCTCTCGATCTACGATTCCGCCGGTCGCGTGATGGCCACCAACGACGATGTGGGCACGCCTGCCGTCGGCACGGAACTTGCCGGTCTCTTCGGCGTTCCCACCAACCCGGTTGAGTCAGCCCTGCTGATGGTGCTGCCCCCGGGCAACTACACCGCCATCGTGTCCGGCGTCGGTGGCACCACGGGCGTGGCGCTCGTCGAGGCGACGGATATGCGCGGCAACAGCACGATCATCAATACGGGCGCGGCGGGTGCGCCCGGCAGCAATGAAATCCTCGCGGAATTCAAACGCGACCTGCGCGCGGCGGCCAGCAACCCGCTCTTCGCAGCGAAAGCTTCGACGGCCCCTGAACTGTGCGTGGGCTTGCCGCTCACGAAGGCGCAGCTCGCCGCGACCGCGACGAAGCGGTAGGCGCTCGCCTCCTTTTCCGGCCAACCAACCGGCGACGCTTCCAGCGCGCCGGTTTTTTTATTTTGTCTCGCCCCGTGGGCCGGTGGATAAACGGGGCATGATGTTCGCGCCGCTGGGCGATTCGGCCGTCGTGGTGAAACTCGATGTCGGCATCGATGCGGGGTTGCTCGCGGCGGTGAGAGAGCTGGCCGCGGGGTGGAAGCGCGAGGGTCCCGACGGCGTGACGGACGTGGTGCCGGCGCAGGGGACGGTAACCATTTTTTATGAGCCCGCGCGCTGGGTGGGCGAACCCGGCACGCCCTATGAAAGAATTTGCCGGGCGATCACGGCCGTCGCGGAGAAAATCCACGCGGCGCGCGAACCGAAAAATGCGGCGAGCGGAAGCGACGCGGCGCGGCAGATGGAAATCCCCGTGTGCTACGGCGGCGATGAGGGGCCCGATTTGGCCGAGGTGGCGGCGCATACCGGGCTGACGGAGGCAGAGGTGATCGCGCGGCACTGCGGTGCGGAATATCGCGTGCAGGCCATCGGATTCGCGCCGGGATTTCCCTATCTGGGCGGATTGCCGCCGGAGCTGGCGGTTCCCCGCCGCGCGACGCCGCGGGCGAGCGTGCCGGCTGGTTCGGTGGGCATTGGCGGGGCGCAGACCGGGGTTTATCCGCTGGCCTCCCCGGGCGGCTGGCGGCTGATCGGGCGGACGTCGCTGCGCTTCTTTGATCCCCAACGCGCCGAGCCGGCGCTGTTGCGCGTGGGGGATGTGGTGAAATTTCGCGCGGTGCGCAGGGAGACTCCACGGAAAACGCCCGAAAAAAAGTGTCACCCAATAGGTGACACTTGGGTCGAGGCGGAGGCCGCAGGGTTAAGGATCGCGAGGGCGGGAATGTTGACGACGGTGCAGGATCTCGGTCGCACAGGACATCGCGCGGCAGGCGTGCCGTCGGGCGGGGCGATGGATGCATTCGCCCTGCGCGTGGCGAATCTCCTCGTGGGCAACGCCGAGGATGCGGCCGCGCTCGAGCTGACGCTGATCGGGCCGGAAATTATTTTTTCCAGGGACACCGTGATCGCCGTAACGGGCGCGGAGTTTCCTGGTGTTCCCGCGTGGCAGCCGGTGACAGTGAAAGCGGGCGAGCGACTGAAATTGGGCCCGAGCGTGAAGGGCTGCCGCGGGTATCTCGCGGTGGCGGGAGGAATAAAGGTCGAGGCGGTGCTGGGGAGTAGGAGCACTTGTCTGCGCGCGGGCTTTGGCGGATACGACGGGCGGGCGCTGCATGATGGCGACGTGGTGGGGGTGACTCCGGCGGAGCGAAGCGTGGAGGCGCACTGGCAAATCGATGGACGGATCCTGCCGGAATATTCCGCGGCAGTGATGGTGCGCGTGTTGCGCGGCGCGCAGGCGGAGGAATTCGACGAGAGCTGGCTAGGCGTGGAATTCAGGGTGACGCCGCAGTCGGATCGAATGGGAATGCGGCTCACAGGCCCGGTATTGGTGCGCACAAACGGGGAGGAGTTGCTCTCGTCGGCGGTGGGTCCGGGGACGGTGCAAGTGCCGCCCGACGGACAGCCCATCGTGCTGATGGCGGACGCTCAGACCATCGGGGGTTATCCGCAACTGGCTCATGTGATCGGCGTCGACTTGCCACTGATGGCGCAGTTGCGCCCGGGCGACACGGTGAGATTTCAAACGGTGTCACTCGACGAGGCGCACCAGCTTGTGCTTGCGCGCGAGTATGCGCTGGCATTGCTGCGCGAAGGACTCGCGGGGAAATTCCACTGACGTGAAACGCTGCATCGATCTCAACTGCGACTTGGGCGAGGGCGCGGGCCACGATGCGGAGCTGATGCCGCTGATCACATCGGCCAACATCGCGTGCGGCGCGCACGCGGGCGACGAGGCGACGATGCGGGCGGCCTGCGCCCTGGCGGACGCGCTTGATGTGCGGGTGGGCGCTCATCCCGGCCTGGGGGATCGCGCGAATTTTGGGCGGATGGAACAACCACTCACGCCCGCAAAGGCGGCGGAGCTCGTGATGGATCAGGTCGGTGCCTTGGCCCGGATCGCCGGCGACAAGTTGAGGCACGTGAAACTCCACGGTGCGCTCTACAATCAAGTGTCGCGCGATGCCCGACTGGCGGCGGCAGTGGTGGAGAAGCTTTATCGGTTTTGGCCGAGTCTGACCTTGTTCGCCCTCGCGGGAAGCGAGCTGTGGAAGGCGGGCCGAATGCGGCAGCTGCGCGTGGCAAGTGAAGTGTTTGCTGATCGCACGTATCAGCCCGATAGCTCGCTCACCCCGCGGGCGCGGCCGGATGCGCTGATCCGCGACGAGGATGTAGCGGTCGCGCAGGTGTTGCGGATGGTGCGGGAAGGCGTGGTGCGGGCCACTGACGGAACCGACGTGAAGATCGAGGCCGACACGGTTTGCCTGCATGGCGACGGGGCGCACGCCGTGGAGTTTGCGCGGCGGTTGCGCCGGGAAATCGAATCGGCGGGCATCGCGGTCCGGCCGATGTGATCCGGGCGCGGGGCGCCGCTCAAATCTCGTAGTTGGCCGTCTGAATGGTGCAGGTGGTGCCGGTGGACTCGATGGTGACGATGCATACGTCGTCCTCGAAATCGTGGCGGCCGGAGTAAGTTTCCAGCGCGCGCACGAGCCCGTCGCAAACGTCGGCACCCGGGAGGCCGCGACTTTGGGCGAGATGCGTGCGGAGGCGCTCGTCGCCGAAAATTTCGCCGGCGGCGTCGGCGGCTTCGATCACGCCATCGGTGTAGGCGAGAAGAAAATCGCCGGCATTAAAGGGGGACTCGTGCCGCGTGTAACGGTAGCCGTCGATCAGGCCGGCGGCAGGCTCGGGATCGGCGGGGACGAGGCGCGCGATCACATCCGAATCGCTGCGCAGAATCAGCGGCGGGGGATGGCCGGCGTTGCTGTAAACGAGGCTGCCGGTGGCGGTGTCGATTACGCCGAAGAAGGCGGTGGCAAACACGGGCTGGCCGGTGCGCTCGAGAATCGGGGTGAGGCTGTGGTTGATCTCGGCGAGCACGCGGGCCGGATCCTCGGCGCGTTCGCCGAGCTCGGCGACGACACCGCGGATGAGCGCGGTGAGCAGCCCGGCGCGCACGCCGTGCCCCATGACGTCGCAAACGAGCACGCCGCATTTCGTGTCGTTTAACTGGAGGATTTGAAAAAAATCGCCGCCGAGCGTCGTGGCGGGAATGTAGCGGTGGGCGAAGCGGAGCGCGCTGGCTTCAGGGGGGATGCCGCGGGGGAAAATGGGGTAGGAGCGGGGGAGAAACGTTTCCTGCACTTGCCGCGCCATGCGCACGTCGGTTTCCATTTCGGTCGTGCGCCGCTGGAGTTCCTCCTCCGCTTTTTTGCGCCGGGTGATGTCGTGACTGATGCCGACGAGGCCGACGATTTCGCCGCGGAGATCGCGAAAGGGCACCTTGGTGGTGAGCGACCAGTGCACGTCACCCGCACTGCCGAAGTCGGATTTTTCCTGGTTGATGATGGACATGGAGCCGCCGAGGACCTTGCGGTCGTCGTCGAGGGCCTGCAGGCCGCGTTCACCGGGGAAAAAATGGAGCGTGGTGCGGCCCGTGGCTTCCTCCTGGCGCTGCACGCCGAGGATGTCGAGATGGGCGCGGTTGTTGAGGATGTAGCGCGAGGCGGTGTCCTTGATGTAAATGCGGGCCGGCAGGTGATCGATGATCGTGCGGAGGAGATTGCGCTCCTCGACGAGTTTCTCCTCGGCGATCTTCGTCGCGGTGATGTCGCGGGAGAGGCCGAAGGTGCCGATGATCGCGCCCGTGGCATCGCGCCAAGGCAGCTTGGTGGTCGAGACCCACGACTGGGCGCCGTCGAGGGTGGTGATGCGCTCCTCCTTGCCAATGATGGGCCGGCCGGTGCGGATGATGGCTTGTTCATCGGCGAGGGCGCGCTCGGCGTGACTGCGGGAAAAGAAATCGAAGTCGGTCTTGCCGATGCAATCCGCGGGGGAGGGCGCGCCGAGGAGCTTGGCCTGCGCGACGCTGTTGCGCACGAAACGGCTCTGCAGATCCTTGAAATAAATCCGGTCCGGGATCGTGTCCATCAACACGAGCAGGATCGCCGAATCGAGGGATTCAGGATGGACGGCGGGTCGCGGGGGCAGGGCGGATGCGTCGTCGCTCATCGGTGGTCGGAGGCTGGGCTGTCGTCACGGGACGACGCGGACATGCAAAGAATCCCGGGCGGGAAAGCGACTCAGTTGTTGAAGCGGAAGAGGGCGACGTCGCCGTCGGCGAAAACATATTCCTTGCCTTCGAGGCGGTATTTGCCGGCGTCGCGGGCGGCGGCGACGCTGCCGAGACGAGTGAGATCCGCGTAGGAAACGATCTCGGCCTTGATGAAGCCTTTTTCGAAATCGGTGTGGATGACGCCGGCGGCCTGCGGGGCTTTCCAGCCTTTTTTGATGGTCCAGCAGCGGACTTCTTTTTCGCCGGCGGTGAAGTAGGTCTGCAAGCCGAGCAGTTCGTAAGTGCCCTTGATGAGTGCCGAGACGCCGGAATCATCGACGCCGAGATCCTTGAGGAACGCCTTGGCTTCGTCGGGCGAGAGGTCGATGAGTTCGGACTCGATGCGCGCGCTGATCGGCACGTAGGCGGCGTCGTGGTGGGCCTTCACGAAGGCGGCGACTTTCTGGACGAAAGGATTTTGCTCGGCGGTGGCGAGGTCGCTCTCGGCGACGTTGCACGCGTAGAGCACGGGCTTGGCGGTGAGGAGCTGGAAGAGCTTCATCATCGCGGTCTCCTCGGTCGTGGCGGGGAGGGTGTTGGCGGGGTTGCCGGAGTTGAGATGGGGGGTGAGGCGCTCGAGCAGCGCGATTTCGACGATCGCTTCCTTGTCGCCGGACTTGGCTTTCTTTTGCGTTTTCTCGATGCGCTTGGCGACGGCGTCGAGATCGGCGAGGACGAGTTCCGTGGTGATGACCTCGATGTCGCGCACGGGATCGACGCTGCCCATGGTGTGGATGATGTCGCCGTCCTCGAAGCAGCGGACGACTTGCACGATGGCATCGACCTCGCGGATGGTGGCGAGAAATTGGTTGCCGAGACCCTCGCCCTTGCTCGCGCCGGCGACCAGGCCGGCGATGTCGACGAACTCGATGGCGGCGGGGACGACGACGTTGGTCTTGGCGATGGCCTTGAGGACGTAGGCGCGATCATCGGGGACGACGACGACGCCGACGTTGGGCTCGATCGTGCAGAACGGATAGTTCGCGGCCTCGGCTTTGCGCGAGCGGGTGAGGGCGTTGAAGAGAGTGGACTTGCCCACATTGGGCAGACCGACGATGCCGGCTTTGAGCATAAGGTGCGGACGTTCTCAGCGGGGCGGGGCGGCGGTCAACGGAAAAGGCCGGGCCGCGCCGGCATTCGGGCGCGGAGGAACGCGGGCCCGATCGGCGGCGATTTCGCGGGGCTCAGTGGGATTTTCTCACCAGCAGGAGAAAGTCGTCGTCGCTCTCGTTGGCAGGGGAGAAATCGCGGCGCAAGGGCGCGAACCATTGCGCGTGGAAATCTTCGCGCAGTTGATCGAAGCTTGGCATGGTCCAGCCGTAGTTGAGTTCGCGGCGGCGAAAGAGGGCGATCACGGTCACGTCGGGGCGCGCGAACCACGCGTCGAGGTGCTCGTGCGTCGTGAGGTGGAAGCGGGCGGCTTGCTCGGGAGGCAGTTCGAGCGTGAAAGAGAATGGGCCCATCCGCAGCTCGGGCGGTACGTCGCGGCCGGTTTCGGCGGCGAGGATAATGTTGGGGCCGATGAACGGCGCGGTGGGCGCGAGGGATTGCTCGACGATGCGGCGGGCGGTGGCGAGCTGCGCGGGGAGTGAGAGATTGTAGGGAGGAACGAGCGGGGGGAGCCACGCACTGGCGGTGCCGCTGCGCGAGGTCTGAAGATTGCGAGGGAGCAGCGGCGCGAAGAGCAATTGCGCGGCGGCGAGGATCGAGACGAGCGCGATGCTAGCGGCGCGCGGCCACGTCTGACATTCGTCATAAACGAGCGCGGCGGCGGCGAGGGCAAGCGGGAGGAGGAAGGGGACGCCGTATTCCTGATACGCGCCGCCGGGAAGGAGGTTGGCGGCGAGCGTGAGACCGGAGGCGAACAGCAGGCCGGCTTCTCGCGTGGCGAATCGACGGCGCGCGATCACGACGATCAGCGCTGTGGCCGCGAGCAGCCAGACGGCGGGAGCGAGCGCAGTGATCTCCGTCCATGGGACGGACCAGTCTTTGAGAGGAACCGAGGCGCGATGGAAATCGACGGTCCAGAATTTCGCGGCCTCCGGCGCGGCCAGCCAGAATGGGAGTGCGATGCCGACGGCGCCCAAGGTGGCGCCACCGAGGGCGGCGAAGCCTTCGTGCATGGAGGGACGACGGCCGGGCCAGAGCGCGAGCAACGAGAGTGCGCCAAAAAAAGGCGTCGCAGGCAAACGGGTGCAAACGCCCAGCGCGGCCAGCACACCGAGCGTGAAAGTGCGCCGCGGCCCGGCGCGCAACGCGAGGAATGCCCACGTGGCGAGCAGCACGAGCAGAGTGGTGAACCCGTAGGTTTTCCCGAGATGGATAAAATACATCCACGGCGCAGAGAGGGAAAACAGCAGGACGAAGCCGAGCGCCAGCGATGGGCGGGTGCGCGGCGCGAGCCAGCGGGCGGCGAGGACCAAGGCGAGCGCGGCCCAGAGGCCGTTGAGTGCGCGCTGGGGGAAAAGGCCGAAGCCGAGGAGGCGGAGAGGGAGGGCGTTCGCGTAGAGAACGAGGGGAGGCTGCGTGAAACCAAAATCGCGATACGGCATTTCGCCGTGCGCGACGGACCGGGTGGCGATGGCGTAGAAACCTTCATCGGCGTTGAGCGCGCCGAAGCGGACGTGCCACGCGGCGCTGGCGAGGTGGACGAGAGCGACAACCCCGATGAGGATCCAAAGCCGGCGAGGAGAGAAAAGGGGGGCAGGTTGAGCCATTCCGCGGATCGTTAAAATAAATCCGCGCCATCGGCGCTCACAAAATTCCGGTGGCGAGGTGGCGGCACGTGGCGAGGGTGTCGATCTCGGCGGGGGTTTTGTCGTTGCGGATGCGGGCGATGCGGGGGAAGCGAAGGGCGAAGCCGCTTTGGTGGCGGGCGCTCGGCTGGATGGAATCGAAGGCGATTTCGAGGACGGTGTCGGGCACGACGTGGCGGAGGCGGCCTTTGATTTCCACGGTGGTTTCGAGAAAATGCGCGGTGAGCGTGGCGATCTCGGCGTCGGTGAGGCCGGAGTAGGCTTTGCCAACGGTGAGGTGGCGGTTGGCGTTTTCCTCGTCGCGGATGGCGAAGGTGTAATCGCTGAGGACATCGCGGCGTTTGCCGTGGCCGTACTCGACGGCGACGACGACGACATCGAGCGTGGCGTAGGCTTTTTTTAATTTAATCCACGAGAGCCCACGGCGGCCCGGCGTGTAGAGACTCGCGGGATCCTTGGCCATGAGGCCTTCGTGGCCGCGGGCACGGGCGGCGAGGAAGGCGGCTTCGATGTCGAGCGCGGTGTCGGCGGTTTTCACGGGGGCGAGGGTGAAGGCGGAGGCGGCGGAAGTTGAGGGTTGAGGGGTGAGAGTTGAGAGAACGGAAGAGAGGGCGGTGCGGCGCTCGCGAAGGGGAGTTTTCAGAAGGCTGAGGCCGTTGAGCCAGAGGAGATCGTAGGCGGAAAAGGCGACGGGGATTTCGGCGCCGAGGAAAAAATCGTCGCCGCCTTTGCGGCCGAGGCGTTTTTGAAGTTCCGCAAAAGGAAGGGCGCGGCCGTCGCGCCAGGCGAGAAGTTCACCGTCGAGAATGCAGTCGGCGGGGAGCGCGAGCGCGGCACGGGCGAGATCGGGGAATTGCGCGGTGATGCGGTGGAGGTCACGCGAGTAGAGCTCGACGCGCTCGCCCTGCTTGTGGAGCTGGCAGCGGATGCCGTCGTATTTTTCCTCGAGCCAGACGGGAGGCGAGAGGCGCTCAAGAATCGCGGTCGCGGTGGGCTCGGGACTGGCGAGCATGAATTGCACGGGCTGAAACACGCGGAGCTGAATCGCGTCCAGCTGGCCGGCGAACGCGGCGCGGGCGACGGCGGACACGTCGCCGGAGAGCATGTGGGCTTCGCGGACGAGCTCGAGCGGCTGGGCGGTCGCAGCGGCGAGGGCTTCCTCGACGAGGCTGTCTTTGAGGCCGATGCGGAGGTCGCCGAGAATGATTTTTGTCAGGTATTTGGCCTCGATGGGGGAGAGGGCGGCGAGGCGGAGTTGGAGGAGGTCGAGCTTCGCGGTGGGGGCGCGCGTGGCGGCGAGGGCGGCGAAGAGTTCGGCGAGGGCGGCGAGGGGAAAGGGCTGGGGCGCGGTGCGGCCGGTGAGGATGGCCTCGGTGGCGTCGCCGGTGTCGGGGAAGCGTTGATAGGCGGCGCGGTAATCGGCTTGGGTGAGGCCGGCGACGGCGAGGACGGCGCGTTGCAGGACGGACCAACCAAGGTTGAGGGTTTGATCGGACGATTGCGGGAAAGCGCGGCCGGTAAGATAGAGCGCGGCGAGGGCGGCATCATCGGCGGAAAGGGCGGCGAGGTAGGCGCGGAGAATCGCGGTTTTATCGAGGCGGCCGGGGGCGAGTTTGAGTTGGTCGGCGAGGAGGGATAAC
>JANYBX010000248.1 GCA_025360615.1 Opitutia bacterium | reverse complement strand
ATGATGGCGTCGTATTTGCGGCCGCGCTTTTGCTCGCGGCGGGCGAATTTCAGGCAGTCGTCCACGAGGTAGCGGATAGGCGCGTCGGCGAGGCCGCTGAGCGCGGCGTTTTCCTTGCACCATTTCACCATGCCCTCGGCGGCGTCCACATGAACGACGCTGGCGCCGGCTTTCGCGGCGGCGCAGGTGGCGGCGCCGGTGTAGCCGAAGAGATTGAGGACGTTGACGGGACGGCCGGCACCGCGGGCGGTTTTGATTTTCGCGCTGAACCATTCCCAATTCACGGCTTGTTCGGGGAAGAGGCCGGTGTGCTTGAAGGACGTGGGGTGAATCTTGAAAGTGAGGCCGAGCGACTCGTAGGCGATTTTCCAGTGGTCGGGCAGGGGACGACGATACTCCCACTTGCCGCCGCCTTGCTCGCTCCGGTGATAAAAACCGTCCCAGTTTTCCCACTTCGCGCCGGGATTTTTCCCGACCGAGCCGCCGGCGGTGAGCGGAGTCGAACCGTGGCGCGGCCAGATGATCTGCGGATCGGGGCGGACGAGGTTGTAGGCGCCCCAGCGTTCCTGCTTCAAACCATCGCCGCATTCGAGGAGTTGGTAGTCGCGCCAGCGGTCGGCGACGATGAGGGCGGGGCGTTCGATGGCGGCGGACATGGCGAGGAGATGGGCGCGAAAGATCGACGAGGGCACGAAAAAAATCGGCGCAACCCGCGGTGCCGTGGTTGCTGCGCGCGGGGACTTTCGAGCGGTGGTTCCCGGAATTCTGCAAAAATTTTCCGGCGAGCGTTGGGCAGTTGACCGCCCGCGCCATCAAGTTTCAGTTCGCGACGCTCATGAATACTACAAACCTCTCCAAAGCCGCACTCGCACTTGTGCTCGCGGCTTTTAGCACTGCCCACTTGGTTGCCGACGTCGTCGAAATCAAGGGCGGCGCTCGCATCGTCGGCCAAGTTACCAAGATCGACGACGGCTCCGTCGTCGTCCGCACGGACTACGCCGGCACGCTCACCATCAAACAATCCGAGGTCACCTCGATCACCACGGATGCTCCGGTGGCCGTTCGCCTCTCCAGCGGCACGCGGATCGAGGGCAAGGTCAGTGGCGGGCCGGATGGTTCGCTGCAGATCGCCGGTGCCGATGGTACGATCAGTACCAGCGTCTCCAAAGTCGCCGCTTCCTGGGCGGCCGGCAGCGAAGATCCCGCGGTCGCCGCTTTGCAGCGCCATTGGACCTACGAGGCCTCGGTCGATGTCGCCGGGAAGACGGGCAACAAGGAGCAGCTCGGCACCGCCGGCGCTTTCCGCGCGATCCTCAAGGCGCCGCAGGACACGCTGCAATTCTACGCCGCGTATAATCGCCAGGTCAGCGACGGCACGAAGTCGGCCGACCAGTTCAAGGCCGGCATCGACTATGCCAATAATTTCTCCGGCCGGTATTCGTGGTATGCCCGCGATGAGGCCGGCTTCGATCACGTGAAGTTGGTCGCTTTCTCGAATGTCGCAGCGTTCGGTCTCGGCTACGATTTCATCAAGGAGCCGAAGCACACGCTCACGGGCCGCGCGGGTGTCTCGCACCGCTACGAGTCGTATCAGCCCAATCCGCTCGAGGTCGCGAAGTTCATCGTGCCGCCTTTTTCGCTGGCCCCCGATGCCGCGCGCCGTCTCGCCACCAAGGAAACCTTCAACTCCGCCGGTCTCGACTTCGGGCTCGAGCACAAGTGGGAGTTCGCCACGTCGGCCGTCGTCAACCGTCTCTCCTACGTGCCGTCGTTCGAAGACTTCAGCGACTATCATTTCACACACGAAAGTTTCTATGAAATTCCGCTCGCGAACCCGGCTTGGAAGCTACGCCTTGGCATCTCGAACGACTACAACAGCAAGCCCGGCAAGAACGTCGAGCGACTGGACACCGCCTACTTCAGCCGCCTCGTGCTGAGCTGGAAATAAGCGACGGCGAACGTCCTCGTTTTTCGTTTTCTCTGAGCCGTCGCGAAAGCGACGGCTCTTTTTTGCCTGAAAGGTAGGGCGGGTTATCCCTAACCCGCCGCTGCGACTCCGCTCACCAGTGACGCTGAGTCCAACCGGCGCGTTAAGGATAACGCGCCCTCCCTTTTCGGTTGGACGCTACGACACCGCCGCGCGCTTCGCATCCTCGACCCACCGCACGCAGAACTGCGCGAGCTGCGTAGCCGTGCCGAGGTTGAGCTTCGACTTGATGTGCGCGCGGTGCGTTTCCACCGTCTTCACGCTGATGTGCAGGCGGGCGGCGATCTCGCTCGTGCCGAAACCTGAGCCGATCAGGTTGGTGATTTCCAGTTCGCGATCAGTGAGGTTGGAAACCGGCGAATCGCTTTCGCCCGTGTCGCCTTGGACGATCTTGTTGAGCATCTGACTCGTCACACGCTCGCTGAAATAGAGCTGGCCGCGCTGCGTCCGGCGGATCGCATCGACTACCAGCGCGGCCGCATCGTGCTTCATCACGTAGGCTTTGGCCCCGGCTTTCAGCGCGCGCACCGCATAGACCGATTCGTCATGCACCGAGAGGACCACCGAATGGATGTTCGAATCCAGCGCCTTGATGTTTTTCACCAGCTCGATGCCGCTGTTTCCGCGCAGCGAAATATCCACGACGACGACCGCCGGGCGGATCTTCGCAATCCCGGCGGTGGCGGCGGCGCAGTCACTCGCCTCGCCACACACCTCCATGTCCGGCTCCCCGTTGATCAACGCCGTCAGCCCCCTTCGCATCAGGGGATGATCATCAACTATGAAAATTTTCGCTTTCACCGGGGTAGGGGTGGAAAACCATTACTGGGGGCCGTGGTTCATGCCACCGTATAATTTACCCGCACGCGCACGCCGCGGGGGAGGCCGTTCTTGACGGTCAGTCTGGCCCCGAGCATCTGGGCGCGGGTGTTCATCAAATACCGGCCGATTCCAGCTCGCCGCTCGCTCGCGGCCGACAGCCCGCAGCCATCGTCCCTGATTTCGAGCACGTGATTTTTTCCCCGCGCGCGCAGGCTGATTCGGATCGAAGTCGCGCCGCCGTGTTTGATCGCGTTGGCCAACGATTCATGAGCGATTCCATGAAGATGGACCACATGGTTTCCCCGATGCCGAAGCAATGGGGAAGGCAGACGCAGTTCGATTTTTACACCGAATAAAAGCCGGGCTTGCGCCACCAATTCGCATAACGCCCTCCGCAATCCGCGGCCCACCGCCGGGGCGGGCACCAGATGATGGGCGAACGCGCGGACTCGTCCCAAGCCCGCGCGTAACTCCTGACCCAGTTCGCGGAGTTGCATTTTTGTCTCGGCGGGGGGCGCGGACGTCGCGCGTTTGGCCAGCGCCTCGGTCAGACAAGCCAAGCCGGCGAGGAGCTGGCAGGTATCGTCGTGCAATTGCCGGCCGATGGCTTCCCTCTCGTATTCGGAAACTCGCAGCGCCTCGCCATCACCACGAGTGGGGGCCGCCGGCCCCGATTTTTTCCCCGCCGATCCGCGATGTCGGCGCGCGGACGGACGCGGATTTTTTTTCTCCAAATCACCCGCCGGGCGTGCTGCTCCATGCCTCATCGGCGTGAAGCTATGCGGACAAAGCCGGTCGCTTTCCAGCCCGCGCTTGGTCCGCCCTGGCAATCCCTGTTTCGGCCGGCCCGCATCGCCCGCTCCTCAACCCCTGCCACCCTTCAGCAGCATCAGATGGTCCGTCCCCCGCGCCTCGAACTCGCGCCAGTAGTTGTCCTCGATCTCCTCGAGCCGCCGCGTCTCTTCCTCGCTCAGCGCCTCGCTCAACTTCGTCGCGCCGAGTTCCGCGCGCAGGTCGCGCTCCGCGAGCCGCTCGACGAGTTCGCGCCAGAAAATCCCCTCGCCAAATTCCTCCAGCTTTTCCGCGGCCACGCCGCCCTCCAGTTTCTCCGAGGGCACGAAGTCGCCTTCCCCCACCTCCTCCACGAGATCCGCGCAACCCAGCGGGGTCGCCAGCGCGAGCAGTTTTTGCTCCACCTCCGCGTAGCGCTCCGGCACCGCGTCCGGCTCCTCCGTGCCGCTCGCCGCCACGCGCAATCCCATGTGCGCGAGCTCGAGGATGCGCGCGTATTCCTTGGCCGTGAACGAAACTTTCATGCGCCGAGAAAGGGACGCTTTCCCCCGCACCGCGCAAGGCCGGAGTGCGCGCCGCCGCGCCGCCTCACAGCTCCGGCGGGACGAAGTTGATCGGGATGCGCACCCGCACCTCCACGGCCTGCCCGCCCCGGCGCGGCGCCCTGAACACCCACTGCGCCACCGCCGTCGCCGCCGCCCAGCCAAATTCCTCCTGCGTGGCCGACAGGATCCGCGGCAGCCGCGCCCGCCCGTCGCGCGCGATCACAAACTCGATCTCCGCCGCCCCCTTCGGCCGGCCCGCCGCCAGCAACGCCGCCGGATAAACGGGCGGCACGCGAAACACCGGCGTCAGTTTCTCGTCGAGCCCGCGCGCCTCGCCGATGCTCCCCGCGCGCGCCGCGCGCACCAGCGCGATCCATTCGTCCTTCGTGTCCGCCGTCGCGCCCACAGGCACCGCGATAAATTCCACTTTCTTCAACAACGGCACCGCCACCGTGCGCCCCTCACTGAGCGCCGGCTTAAAATGCCACGTCTCCAGCGCCGCCAGCGCCGCGCGCCCAAATTCCGGTTGCGAGGCCGAGCGCAGCTTCAAGTCCTCCACGCCCCCGCCCGCCCCCACGGTGAACTCCACCAGCGCCTCGCCGCTCGTCCCCTGCATCAGCAGTTCGTGCGGCCACACCGGATCGGCCGCGACGACGGGCTGCGGGTTCGCGGCCGGCGCCGCGCCATCCGGGCCCGTGATGCCGTTGGCCGCGAGCACCTCGGCCCGGTTGCCCGCGATCTCGTCAAACGTCACCTCGCCCACCAGCTCCGTCGCGACCGCCAGGTCGCCCTGCATCGCCGGCGTAAACTCCCAGCGCGCGAGCGCCTCCAGCGCCGGCAACACGAAATCCGCGTGCGATGTCGCCACGATCCTCGGCCCCGTCAGCCGGCCCTCGCGATCCACCGGCGACACGAAACGCACCAAGCCCGAAAGCTTCCGCTCCGAAAGCACCGCCGGATATTCGCCCGGTGGCGTCGTTTTCGGCGCCGCCGCCGTGATGCTCGCGGCCGATGGCTGGTTGCTCATCTCCGTCATCAAGGAAGGCGGCCAACTCTTGTTGCCCGCCGCGGCGATGAAATTGAGCGGCACATCGAGACAGCTCGCGATTGGCTTCTGGTTTTCCATCGCCGGGGAAAACTTCCACGTCTTCACCGCCGCCAGCGCCGCCTCGCCCAAGCGCGGATCCGCCGCCTTCAGGATACGCGCCTCCGTGATCGCGCCGCGCTCATCGACGATGATGCGGACGATCGTGCGCCCGCCGATTTTTTCCTTCAACGCATCCGGCGGATAAACCGGCGGCGTCCACGAAGCGACCATCGCGGTGCCATCGACCAGCGAGTTGTCCGGGTGGGCGGGTGCCTGAGCTGCGCGCGCCGGCTCGAGCAGCGCGACTCCGAGCACGCCAAGCAAACCCGCCGTCGCAAAACAAAATCGTCCGCTGCTCATTGGTTGATTTTGAAAGTGATCGGCGTGCGCATCCGCGTGTTCACTTTTTGGCCACCCTTCTCACCCGCCTTGTATTTCCAAGTCTTCACCGTTTCGAGCGCGGCATCGCCGAAGGCCCGCCCCGTTTCGGAAAAAATCCATGCGTCGCGGACCTTGCCTTCCACATCCACCGTGAACTCGATCACCGCTTCGCCGCTGAGTCCATTGCGGCGTTCTTCCGTGGGATAACGCGGCGGACCGGACCTCGTCCCTTTTGGCGCACGGTCCACGTCTTTGACGTCAAAAACCTCCCCCGCCACCGTCTTGACCGGCGCTGACTCAGCACTGCGAACCATCGGTTCGAAAACGATCAAGGCGATCAACGCACCGACAAAGGCAATGGGACGGGAATATTTTTTCATTGGGATAAGGGGGGCGCGAAGATCAATACCCGCGCGACCAAGTCAAGAAACGCGCCGGCTCATCGGCCTCTGTTCACCGAAAATACGATCGGCATCTGTATGTGCGTGTTGACCGGCTGACCGTTTTTCATTCCGGGGCTATACTTCCAAGCCGCGACGCATTGAACAGCGGCAGCCGCGAAGCTCGCGTGGTCCGCCTTCAACGCCCGGGCGTTGCGCACGTCGCCCTTCGCGTCCACGATGAAATCGACGAGTGCGATTCCCGGAATTTCCTGTCGTCTCATGTCGAATGGATATAGCGGGGGCCGTTGATGAACAGGAACAGGGGGCTGATCGACATCCTTCGACTCAAAAACCTCGCCGCCGATCTGCTCCAACGTCAGGGCCGGTGCCGCCGCCCGGGGCGGCGGTGCGGAGGCGGTTTCACAACCGCCAAAAAACCCGGCGCAAATGGGAAGGAATAACGCGAAGCAACGAACGGGATTTTTCATGGGGCGGCGGAAACTCAGCGCACCGCGCCCGCGCACGTCAATCCGCGCGCGCGACGATTCGTGTCATCAAATATTCCGCCGCCGTCACCACTCCGCGCTCGGCACCTCGTCCAGCGGCGGAGGCATCGCGCCGAACGGCGCGCGCAACCCCGAGCCCATTTCCACGCGCCCATCGCGCACATCCACCCTCGGCCAACCCGCCGTGCTTCTCACGAAAACATCGCCGTGCTGCGCGAGCACGTGCGCCTGCACCGCCGCCGGCCACGCCGCGAGCCCCGCGAAATAGTGATGCCCGTTGCGTTCCACGCTCTCCACGCCGAGCGCCGCCTGCACCGCGAGATCCTGCAGCAGCGCCACCGGGCCGACGTTGCTCAGATCCTCGCCGCTCAGCAGACCCGGTTCGCCCGCCACGCGCCGTTGGGCGAGCCGGCACGCGTTGGCCACACCCTTGAAAACGCCTTTGCAGTTTTTGTGGCTCGTCCCCGCATAACCGAGCGCCAGTGCCGCAGGCAGGCTGCCCAGCTCCGCATCCGACTCGTCGATGATGATGGGCGGCCGCTCCGGCCACGCCCGCGCCACCTCGCCGATCGCCGGCGTGAGCGCCACCTCGCGATGCCACGGTTGCTCGATGAACAACAGCCGCGGCCAAAGCGATTTCAGCTCCGGCGCCCCCTGCAACACCTTCATGTAGTCCACGAACGCCGCCACGCCCGTGAAACTCTCGTTACCGTCGAGCGAGCACGCCCATTCGCCCGCGCACTCGCGGGCAAAAATCGCCGCCATCCGCGCGAGCCGCTCCCGGTCGCGCGCCGTCTCGCCGTTTATTTTGATCTTAAAATGCCGCAGCCCGTAAAACCGCACGCACGCGTCGAGTGACTGCGGCAGCCCGTCATCCACGCGCTCGTCCGCCGCAATGTCGCCCTCCTCCAGCGGATCGCCCAGCCCCACCGTGTGTCGCACGATCAGGCTCCCCGCCGGCCGCGCCGGCAGCCAGTCGCGCGGAGCCGCCCCCGCCAGCTCCGGGCGCAACGCCCCCAGCTCGATCCCAAAAAGATTTTCCCGCAGCGCCGCCGCGAACGTCGCGCCCCGCACCCGGCAAAACGCGTCGATCAACGCCCGCTCGACGAGCGACACCCCGAACTGCGCGAGCAACGGCGGAATCGGCGGTGTCTGCGCTTTCGCCCACGCCGCCTGCGCCGCGTAAAGTTCGCGCCAGTAACCAAAGACCGTCGTCGCCCGCCCGCCGCGCGCGTGGTGCACCGCCGCCCGCAGCACCGCGAGCATTTCCTCGATTTCGTCATCCACGCCCCGGTTCGGATTTTTTGTGAACCATTTCGGTGGCAGATTGTCGGCTGCGATTCCCTCGGCCGCGCGCCCGTCGATCTCGAACGTCAGCGCGAGCACGACGTGCGGCAAATGCGTCATCGTCGCGATCCCGTAGCGAAACGGCATCCGCGCCGAAAGTTCGAGCCGGTGCAGCCGGGCGGCGCGCAACGTAATCACGCCACCTCGATCACCGGCCGGCAAAATGCGCCCGAGCAGCCCGGCCAGTTGAGCGGCAGCGCCCAGAACTTCACCGGCGGCGGGAGCGCGAACGCCTCCTCCGGAAACCTCAGCTCCTCCACGACCCACACGCCCGCGCCGAGGAGAATCGTGTGCGTCTCCTCGTTGATCGCCCCGCTCCCGCCGATCGAATAGTGGTCGATGCCCACGCCGCGCACGCGGTGCTGCACCAGCCAGCGCGCACCCGCCGGATCGACGAAGGGCGAATGCCGCAGCCACTCCTCGGTCTTCGCGCGGCGTTCGCCCCAGCCGGTCGCGAGCAGCACGATGTCGCCCGCCATGAGCCCCGCCAAACGCGGCGCGAGCAGCTCCGGCGTGATCGGCGCACCGGGTGCAAGGCCACGCAGATCGGCGATGCGCGCCGGGCCGACAAAAGTTTCCAGCGGCAAATCGGAAATACTCGCGCCGCCGGCGATCTTGTGGAGCGGCGCGTCGAGATGGCTGCCGGTGTGCGTGGCCATCGCGATCTCCTCCATCCGCCAGCCGTCGCGCGGATGATCCGCCGTGCGGCGAAACGAAACCGGCGGATGCACCGGGCAGTTCGGCGCGGCGTCGAAGAGCGGCTGGGAGAGATCGAGGAGGCGCATGGATTAAATTTTGGGAATTAATTGAATCCGTCCAGCCCGCGCTTTTCGCCCGAAAAGTCACCGGAATTCTTGCACTCCTCGGTTCATGTTGTCGTTCCCGTCCAGCCCACCCTTGCCAGTCGGTGCGGAGTTCAACCAACTCAGCGACTGTCGTCACCGTCATGGACCGCCCCACCCGTCGTGAACCCTCCGCCGAGCGCCCTGCGTCCTCCCGCGCGCCCTCGGCCCAGCCGACCGGACGCCGACCGCTCCTCTTGCGTCTGGCCGGGTGGCTGTTGTTGTTCGCCGCCCTCGCCGCGCCGTGGATCGGTGGCACGCAAACCACCGTGCCCGACGCCCGGTGGTGGTTGGGCGGGGCGCTCGCGGGCGCGTTTCTCCTCGGCTTGATCGGGCGGCTGCTCACGCGGCGCGGTCTGTCCCTCCACCCGGCCGCAGTTGTAGCCGTGCTCTTCCTTTTGGGTTGTCTCGCGTGGTGGGCCACGCAGGCCGAGCCAAATTTCGCCACCGCGTTCGCCGCGGAACACTGGGCGTTTCTGCAAAGAAATTCCCCCTTGGGTATTTTCCAATGGGCCCGTGCCGAACGGCTCGGATTTTTTGCCTGCCTCCTCCTGGGATTTGTCGCCGCCGCCGAGCTGGGCAGCCGGGAAAGTTTTCGTCAAAGGCTGACGCTCGTGATCGGGTTGTCGGGCTTCGGCGTGGCGATCTATGCCGCCGGTTTCGCGTGGGGCGGGTGGCCCGCCTTGCCGTGGACGTTGATTGGAGATGGCCCCGAGCGGCTCAATGTCTGCTTTAACCACTACAGCGGGCCGCCCGCCTGTCTGAATCTCGCGTGGCCGCTGCTGGTTTTTGGCGTGAAAGGCGGCCGCCACTGGCTCGGCTGGGGCGCGCGGCTCGTCGTCCTCGCGGTGATCGGAGGCGCTTTGCTGCTCTGGCCCAGCGCGGCCGGTCAGGCGATTGCGGTCGGATTATTTCTAGCGGGCGCGATCTGGCGGGCGGCGGAGCGGCGCGGCTGGTTTACGCCGAACTTGATTTGCGGGACTATCGCCGCGGTCTTTCTCGCTGTCTTCGCCTGCCAATGGCTGCTGGTCGCGCGGATGCAGGCGACGCAACCGGACGGTTGGCTCAGTGCGGAGGCGACGCAGTTGAACGCACCCGCGCGCGATGCCAGCCTTCGCGCGGCGGCCGAGCGGCGCGGGGATCGCCTGGTGCTTTCCACCGCTCCGGATCGTCCCTCCGCGTGGCTGAGCGGAGCGCGGATGGCGGCGGACTATCCGTGGCTCGGCGCGGGACCCGGCGCGTGGGTGAAGCTGTCGGGTCTCTACACGCACGATGCCACCGTGAGCACGTTCTATCACTATCGGCAATACGCCCACCACGACCTGCTGCAAATGGCGGCGGAGTGGGGCGGACTGGCCGCGATGGCCGCCGTGCTGCTGTGGGCCGGCGCCTTTTGGCAGGCCGCGCATCGCGATCCCGCGCAGTCCGCCGGCGAAGCGGGAATCATTCTGGCCCTCCTGGGCGTCGCGCTGCACAGCACCGTGGATTTCGTTCTGCAAAATCCGGCGATTCAAATTTGGACCGCCCTGCTGCTCGGGCTCGCGTGGAGTTCGGTGCGCGCGAAGTCGGTCCGAAATCCCCCGGCGGCCGTTTGATCGGGGCGCGACTCGGTTCGCCGCCCCTCCGGCCCGCGAAATATCCTAGGCCGAGTCATCGAACGATTCGGAGTAAGGAAGAAACCGCTCATGGGATTCGCCAACGAACGAATCTATCGGCACCCCGTCGGCCAATCGCCTGCGGGCCCCATGACTGGGGCTGGTAATCCCAGCCGATTTTATGGGGATAAAACGTCCACGATTAGCGGACGCCCCGACCTCGAGGCGCAGGCGATCAGCCGAAGCTGCTTCCCAAAGATTTTCCCCCATTGGGAAAATCCCATGAGCGGTTCCAACTTGGGTGGTGGTCTTATTTCGAAAACACGCCCTGCTACCGATCGCCTGAAGCGTCTCCTTTCTGCGTCGGCCGCCTGCTTGCAGGCGCTCCGGACGTCCGCCAGTGGACTGTCTCTCGCCTGTGAGAGTCCCGCGCGTGCAAAAGCGATGGGCGATTGGGATAAATTCAGCGGTTGAAGCGCGGAGAGAGCGGCGCCGGAAAAACTCAAAAAACAAAACTCTCTGAGAGAGCGTCACGTAATACGTGACCCCTTTTCCGGCCTCATGGTTGCAAAGACCTTGGCTGGTTCATTCCGGCAAATACGTCGATCGCCCGCTCCTGCTCCGGGCCTTCCGGCAAGGCGGCCACCCAAGCCAGCGCGGCCCCAGCATCGCGGGTGGTCCATCGGCAAACGACTCCGCTTACGGCCTCGGTTCGCATGGGGCCCGATGGAATTTGCGCCATGACGAGCCGCGCCGCCGCCGGAGAATCCTTTTGTGCCAAAACGAACGCGATGACTTCAATCAGTTGCTCGCGTTGGCTACTTGATGGACGCCGGATCGCCCAAGCGAGGGCGGATGCCGTGTCGGTTGAAGCCCATTGTTGGGCGAGGTCGGCTAAAACCGCTCCGCCGTTGTCTCCCAGTCCGAATTGCTCGGCCATACGCATCGCCTCGGGAGAATTCTGCTGCGCCCATTGACTGCATCCAGCGGCCAAGGCGATCTGGCGCTCGTGGGCATCGTTCAGCTGATCGGCCCAAGCCAGTGCATCCAGAGGATTCCGCGCGGCCCAAAGCCGGGCGAGCTCGGTCAATATATCTTCGCGCCCTTGATCTGGCGTCAGCGATTCCACGAATCGCGCGGCTTCACGAGCATCGCGCTGGACCCAGGCCGCCAAGTCGAGCCGGGCGGGCGCCTTTTTTTTCAATGCATCCGTCGTGGCCGCCAATGCCGATGGTTCCATGAGCAGAGGAAACGAGTCGTTGTTCGAATCAAAAACCACCGGTCCTTGCAGACGGCGATTCATGGCCGGTCCGCGAGGCACGGGGACAGCGATTGCGTTCGGTGCAGGCGTGACAGCCGGCGGTCGAAAATGAACTGGCACTGCAATGATTAAGAGACCCAGCAGTGGCAACCAGAGGGGAATTTTTCTCATGCGGCCAATAGCATTCATCCTTGATGTCATAACGCGAGCCCGCGCGTTCTCCCGCTCGCTTTAGGGACAGGATGAAATCAGCCACGATATTCCCGGGGTATAGCGTCATGGTTGAAGGTGGCCCGCGCGGAGGACGCGGAGGCGCGGGGATCGGCCCGCGGGTGAAAGTGGGGTGTAACGAATCGCGTGGCCGCCAAAATCGGCAGCTGCGCCGCGCTTCGCGCGGCCTGTTAACAATCGTCATGCTTTGCACAATAATCGACATTCTCTCCAAGCTGGTTTCCCGGTATGGTTAGGCTCCCCCAGAAACAAGCGCGCTTGGTCGTGTTACCCCGATACGGCAGCTCGCATACCCCGATTCGTCCCACCCGGCATCGTGCGCAATCATTGATGCAACTATGCTATAGCTCCATTTGTCAGCGCTTTAAAATGCTATGGCAAGTGGCCGAACTTAGCCATGTTGGCCTTACCTCCCGGGCGTTTTGGCCCTTTCCTAAAATTGGGACGCGTTGATTGCCAAATGCGATTTGATGAAGCTCCGATAGTCAGCCCCATAATAAACCTACCCCATGTATAAATACCCAAAAAAAACGGGAGCCGTCGGTTCCCTGATCCTCGCTATAGTGGCGACACTGCTCGTCAACCTGCCCGCGAAAGCATCCACCTATGATCAGCAAAAGGCATTTGTGGACCTGCGGTTTGGCATGTTTATTCATTTTAACATGGGCACCTTTCACGATGCCGAATGGGTGCTTCCCGGCCAGGATCCGCTGTCGTTTAACCCCACCAATCTCAATTGTGCGCAATGGGCGGCGGCGGCCAAATCAGCCGGCATGAAATTTGCCGTGCTCACCACGAAACATCATGACGGCTTCTGCCTCTGGCCGACAAAGTTTACGAATTATAACGTGATGAAAAGCTCCTACCCGCATGATATCGTCAAATTATATGTCGATGCGTTTCGTGCGGCCGGCGTCACCCCGTGCATTTATTTTTCGATCTGGGATCGCAATCAAGGAATCGCGAAGGGCTCCGTCTCCCAGGCCGACCTTGATTTCATCAAGGGCCAGTTAACCGAATTGCTGACGAATTACGGGCCCATTCCGCTGCTGGTAACGGATGGCTGGACGTGGCAAATGGGCCACAATGAGGCCAGCTACCAAGTCATCCGCGAAACCGTCAAGGCGCTGCAGCCGAACTGCCTGATCGTGGACCACACCGGCATGACCGAGCCCTACGAAGAAGACTTGATCAACTTTGAGCACTTTACCGTTCCCTCCGGCAACGCGTATGCCAGCACCCAGGGAAATTCCATCATGGCCAAATGGTTTTGGCATCCCGGTTACGACGCCGCCAGTCCCATGGGATTGTCGAGTATTCTCGGCCGGCTCAACACCTGTGAACCGCGTTACTGCGATTTTCTTTTGAATTGTCCTCCGGGCCCGACTGGGCAAATCGGCGCCAACATCGTGAGCCGTTTGGCGGAGGTGGGTGCAGCTTGGTCGCCCAACCCCTCTCGGGCGGCACTTCCCGCCCAGCCCGATCCGCTCGAGCACCCCGTGACACCGGTCTCGGCTGACGCCACGAGCGGCACGGCGATGAATGCGATCGATGGCACCACCGATTGGGTCTCTGGTGCCGCCGTTCAAACGCTGTGGCAGTCGAACAGCGGTTTGCCCCAGTCAGTCACGCTGGATCTCGGCAGTATCTGGGCGCCGATTGACATGCTCACTTACATGCCCCGGGCAGATCATACGGGAGACGTCACCACGGCCTTCGTCACGACCGGCAACATCACGGGCTATAATATTTACGCTAGCACCAACGGCACCACGTTCACCAAAGTCGCGGGCGGCACTTGGTCGGCGGACAAAACGATCAAGCGCGTTCACTTCACCCCGGTCAGCGCGCGCTATGTGCGTCTGGAAGCGACGTCAGCGAGCGGAGCGACTTACGCGGTCATCAACGAATTTGATGTCGGATCGTTTACCTCGAAGCCGACGATTGGCGGCGGAGTTGGGGTGGTTTGCCAGTCGGAAAGCGGAATCTGGGACACGGGTGGCGTCGTGGAGACGATCAACTCGGGATGGACCGGCACGGGCTATGTCAACACGGGCAATGCCCTCGGCGCCTATTCGGAAGTTACGGTCAATGTTCCGACCGCCGGCAGCTATACGCTCGACTTTCGCTATGCCAACGGCACCACCACGGATCGGCCCGCAGATCTCCGGATTAACGGCACCCTGGTGCAGGCCGCCGTCTCCTTCGCCGGCATGGGTGCATGGACGGCATGGAGTGACGTGATTGTCACCAAGACCCTGAAGGCCGGCAATAATACCATCCGCCTCACTGCGACTACGGCCAGCGGCTGTGCGAATCTGGATAAGGTAACCGTGCAATGAGTGCCTGTATATAGCCGACGCCCGCTTCTGAGAGGGCATCTAAAAAGGATCAACGAGCGAGATGGCGGAACATGGCGAGGTAGATGAAAGCCTGTTGGATTCGATGGAGTGCTCGTAGTCCTTGCTGAGCCGCGCCTCGTGGAAGACGCACGAGGTGCGGCTCGCCCGGTAACGGGTCGGCTGGGTGGAGCCGGGCGAGATCGTTTTGGCCGACCCGGGGGTTTGCGGCTGGGGCCTGATCGCGCTGTCAGCGCGAAACGCGGGATTTTCTTCTCCGCGCTCTCCGCGTCTTTTAGGATCACTCGCCACCCACCGGGCCTCGAACTACTCCCCGTCATCCTCGTCGGATTCCGGCTCGTCCTCTCCCACGGAAGCCCGCGCAAGCCGGTGGCTCTGGTCGGCCGTCGTGCGGGATCGAGAGGAGGGCCGCTTGCCTTTCGCCGGCGCGGCGAGGCGCACCGCGGCGATCTGCATCCCGGAAAATAAAAGCAGCAGCGCGGGGTTGCGCAGGATCGAGTCGAAGCACGCGTGAAACAACAGCCCCAGCCCGCCGAGCAGCACGAAGCACGGCAGCGCGTTTTTCCAACCGCGCCAATACACCCACCACCGCACGTGCACGCCCACGATCCCGAGCATCAGTACGAGGCCGATCACGCCGTATTCGACGAGAAACTCCACCCAGTCGCACTTCGCCGTCGCCCCGCTCGGCCGCGGCGCATCGGCCGGCAAGGCGCGCAGGTACATCTTCATCGCCGTCACCTTGTGCTGGTAAATCCCAAAAAGGTTCGCGTAGGAACCGCCGCCCCAGCCCGTGAGCGGCCGGTCCATCCACATCGCGAGTCCCACCTCGCGGATCATCACGCGCGTGTTGCCCCCGCGCACCAAATCCCACGCCGATTCCTTGTCCCCCGCAAACCGCGCCACCGCCCGGTTTGCCCCCGCCACCGCCAGCAGCCCGGCTACGATCACCGCCACCACGCCCGTGACGATCCACGTCCGCCGATCCGATGGTTCCTGCCCGGCCCGCATCGCCGCGCGTCTCCGCACGACCGCATAAATTATCACCCACAGCGTCGCGCTCACAGTCGCGACGCGCGAATTGACGACCACCGTCGCCACCCACAGCAGCAGCGCCACGCACTCCCAGCCGCGCCGCATCGACCGTTCCCGGGCGTGGCCCGCGAGCCCGCACGCCAGCGCGACCAACGCCGCCAGATAGGCGCCGTTGTGGTTCTTTTGGAAAAAAACCGGCGCGCCCGGCGCGCCGCCATCGCCCGGGAAAAACCACAGCGTGAATTCCGCGCCGCCCGCCACGTGCGCGATGGAGACGAGCGCGAGCAACGCCGCGTTTACCCCCATGATCTGCGCCCAGCGCCGCGCGTTTTCCCGCTCGCGAAAACCCGCCGCCAGCCCGAACGCATAGAGCCAGCCCAGCCCGAAAATCAGCAGCAGGCGCCACGCGTTGCGAAACACCGGCAGGCTCCCCCCGCCACCATCGAAGGCGTCCAGGATCGATTGCGGCGCCCACGGGATCGGCTGCAACTGCACCAGCTGCGAAGTCTCGCCCGTCACTTCCACGCGGAAGGCCGGGTTCAGCGCCTGCACCAGCATCAACCCCAGGAGCGCCGCACCGCACCAGAGGCAGACCTGCTCCGCCTTCCACGCCGCCCGCCCGCTCTTCGTGCGCACGCAGGAAACCCGCACCCACCATCCCGTCGCCAGCGTCAGCATCGCGCCCGCCAGCAACACCCACTGCGCCGCGACCGGATCGCCCCCGAGCAACCACGGCGCGATCCCACCCGTCAGTCCCGCCGCCGTGAGAAACCACCTGCTCGCCCGCGTCGGGGCCGGCGGTGCGGCAGTGGACGCACCCCACGGGAAACGCGAGTCTTCCGAAGTTCCCGTCGTCATGCGCGCGGCCCACTCATCGCGGGGCGGCGACTGTTTTAATCCTGCTCATGACGGGCGACCCAATCAGCCGGCGAGAGCGGCGTCCAGACCCGGTTGTGGGGGGCGACCGTGTTTCGCGGCAAATTAACTTCCGCAAAAAAACGGCGCGGTCTCAGTTCGCTGCGTCCGCCGGTTTTTCATCGTCAACCGGTTTCGCGCGACCGGGCGCTTTCGGCTTCGTCGCCGGCTTCGTCGAAAATTTCACTGGCACCCGCACGCGCACCACCGTGGGTTTTCCCCCGGCCAGCGGCGGCTCGAATTGCCACGTCGCGACCGATTGCACCGCCGCGTAGCCGAAGGCGTCAGCCGTCGCCGACACGATGCGCGGGAGGCGCGTATAGCCCTCCTTGTCGACGAGGATTTCGATCAGTGCCTCGCCCTCCGCTTCCGGCTGGTCCAACGCGGCCGGAAACCGCGGCGCGCGCTGCGAACGCGCCTTGAGTGGCGTGTCGAGCGCCGAGGCCGCGACGATTCTTTCCGGGTGTTTTTTCTCCAGTGCCAGCATCTCCTCGCCGGCTTCGTCCGACAGTTCCCCCGCGTCGAAGCGCTGCTCGAAATTCAGCAGATACTGCACCGGTTTGCCGTCCTTCAGCGCGGGATCGAAAGTGAAACCCTCCAGTGCGGCCGTGAGCGCCAGGCCAAATTCCGGCCGGTCGGCCGAGCGCAGCTTCACTGCGGTCACCCGGCCGCGCACGTCGATCAGCATGGCCGCCTTCGCCCCGCCGGTCACCCCGGCTTGGCGCAGGGCGTGGGGATACACCGGCAACATCACGCCGCGAATTCTCACCGGCGTGTCGTAGCGCAACTCCGGCGGCAGTTTCGATTGGTCCGTTTTCCCATCGATGTGAAAGGCCGGCCCGCCCTCACCGCCCAAGTCAAAAATTATCGGCACCTGCATTTTGGTTTTCACCGGCTTGCCATCCGCTGCCCCCGGTTGAAAACGCCATTTGAGGAGCGCTGCGATCGCGGGCTCGTCGAACGCGGGATTGTTGGACCTCGCAATGACCGGGTTCAGCACCTTGCCATCCACGTCCACGTCAAAGCTCAGCAACACCTCACCCGTGATACCGTAGCGGCGCATCGCCGTCGGATACACCGGCCTCGCCTGTTCGACCGCCTTGGGCAGCACGCGCGTCACCAGATCCGGCGCCCCGGGCCGCTGGCAGATCACGGGCACCGTCAACTCCGCCGCGACCGCCTGCCCGCCCGCCCGCGCCGGGGCAAAACGCCACGCCTTGAGCGCCTCCTGCACCGCCGCGAGCAGTGAATCCTTCACCTTCGCTTCCGGCACCGCCTGCGTGATCGCACCCGTCGCGTCCAAGCTCAGCTTCATGAGCACCACCTGCGGCGTGCCGCTGGGCGCGGGCCGTTCCTTCGTGATCGCAGGTGCCACCGCGAGCAATCGCGGCGTGGCGTCGGCTCCTTTCAGGGACGCCGACTTGGGATTAAAAATCACCGGCATCCAGATGAAGGCATTGACCCACTGGCCGCCCCGCTTCGCGGCGCCCATCTGCCAGGTGCCGCGCCCAAACTCCTCCTCGACCGCGCGCTGAAACAGCACGTGGGAGCCCTGCGCGCTCAACATCAGGCTCTTTCCCGTCGCGTCGACATAGCGCGTGACGATCGCATAACCGAGCGTCCCGGCCTTGGTCAGATCCTCGGGATATTCCACCCGCAGCTTGCCCTTGGCCTTGGGCATTTCCTCGGGTGCCGCCTCCGGCAAAGACCACACCGGCTCGCCGACGGTGACATCTTGAGCCGCGAGCCGGACGAGCGGCAATGCACACAACGCGAGTGCGAGAAAAACGAAACGGCGGGGAAATTTTTTCATGGGCCTAGATTTTGTTGGGTCTTCACTTTGAACGCCTCCGTAGCTGGCGTAGAACTTTGCTGAGGAACGGTTGCGCTCAAATCGAACGCCACCGGGATTTGCACCCGAGCCACGACTGTTTTGCCGGATTTCATCAGCGACCCGAACCACCACGTCGAGATGGCCTGTGCGGCCGCATAGCCGAATTCGGGGCTGGAGCTGGAAACGATGCGGGGCAACTGCGCGTCGCCCTGTTCATCGATGAAAAACTCGATCAACGTTTCTCCCTTGGTTTTTTTCGCAGCCAACGCCGAGGGATAGATCGCTGGCACGCCCATGACTGGCTTGGGCTTGGCGTCCAGTTCCGCCAATCCGCTGATCCGCGGACTGGACTTCTTTAGTTCACGCAGCACCTTGCGGGCACTTTCGCTCACGGGCACCGTGCCGCCTTTGGTCGCGTTGAAATCCACTTCCATGGCGATGAGCGCTAGGCACGGCTTCCCCGCTTTGGTCGCGGGCGTGAAGCGCCAGCAGTCAAACATCGCGCGCACCGCTTGGCCGAACTCGGGGCTCGGGGCCTGACTCACGTCGCAGTCCGCCACTCGTCCGTGGGTTTCCACGAGGAACCTCACCGAAAACTTTGCTGACTTGCCGTCGCGCAGTGCCTCGAACGGATAAACCGCAAACGCCGTCTCAACGGGCACTGGTGCAACATCCCAACGATACTCGGGTGGTAACTTGTCAGGATCAGTCAATTTTTCTACGCGCCAAACCGCATAATTTTCAGCGACTTCAAATAAGACGGGCACCTGTATGCGGCTGCTCACCGATTGACCGTCTTTACGCCCCGCTTCAAAGCGCCACTTCCTCACGGCATCGACGGCAGCGTGTGCAAACGCCGGGTTGCTAAAATGCACCGCAGAGACGTTTTTCGTTTCGCCCTTGGAATCGACGACAAAGTCCACCAACACGGAACCCCCAATCCCGGCTTGCCTCATCTCAAACGGAAACACTGGCCGCGGTTGGAATTTCAACTTGGGAAGTAGGTCGAGCTTGCGCGAGTCAACCACCGGCTCATCGCCTCGGCAAAATGCCGTGGCCGCCAGAAGCATCACCAGCCAACACCGCGCCCGGGGAAAAAGCGTCCGCATCACGGCTGGAAACCAACGATTCCGAGGACAAGCAAGCCCGCATCCCGTCCAACCCCGCAATTGACCGCGTTTAACCGCCCGCACCCTTGACCACCCGGTGCGCGCGGTTATTCCTCGCCGACTATGTCAGACGCCACCTCCTCCGCCACGCCGGCTCCGGCTCCCGTTTCGATGGATAACCTCGTCGCGCTCGCCAAGCGCCGCGGGTTTATTTTCCAGTCCTCCGAAATCTACGGCGGCTTCAACGGCTTCTTCGACTTCGGCCCCCTCGGCGTCGAACTCAAGAAAAACATCCGCGACTGCTGGTGGAACGACATGGTCCGCCGCCGCGACGATGTCGTCGGCATCGAGACGTCGATCATCATGCACCCGAAAGTCTGGGAAGCCTCCGGCCACGTCGCCGGCTTCAGCGACCCGCTCGTGGACTGCAAAGTTTCCAAACAACGTTTCCGCGCCGACCAACTTTTCTTCTCTCCCATCATCGTCGCCGGGGCCGACGGCGTCGCCCAAACCGTCGGCTACGTCAGCGCGCTCGAATCCGAAAATACCGCCGGCGAACTCCAAGCCGCCGCGGAAAACTTCAAGCGCAAGAAAGCCATCCAAGGCGCGCTCACGCCCATCGTCGCGAAGGACATGACCGAGGCCCGCGAAGACGAGATCGCGCTCATCCCGTCCCCCGCCACCGGCGAGCCCGGCAGCCTCACGCCACCCCGCGCGTTCAACATGATGTTCCAGACGAACGTCGGCGCGATGACCGATGGCTCCTCTGTCGCCTACCTTCGCCCCGAGACGGCGCAGGGCATGTTCGTCGATTTCAAAAACGTGGTCGACACGGGCCGCGTGAAACTCCCCTTCGGCATCGCGCAAATCGGCAAGTCGTTTCGCAATGAGATCACGCCGCGTAATTTCATCTTCCGCTCGCGCGAGTTCGAGCAGATGGAAATGGAATATTTCATCCACGAGGATGCCGATTGGGCCAAGGTCCACGAGGAGTGGATCGCGTGGTGCGAGTCGTGGCTCAAGTCCATCGGTCTCCCCGAGAGTCATCTCTCGCGTTATGCCCACCCGAAGGAGAAACTC
>JANYBX010000222.1 GCA_025360615.1 Opitutia bacterium | reverse complement strand
GTCGGACGGTTCTCAATGCTCGCAGGGCGTGTTAGCATCGCGCTCTACCTCGGACGGTCGTGCGGAGCTAATTCTCCAGCCAGACGTGTTTGTAGGGGTGGTGGTCGAGGATGGTGGGGTGCCAGCCTTTGACGCTCGGGTTGAGGAGGAAGACGTGGGTGTTGTAATAGAGCGGGATGATCGGCGCGGCGGTGAGCATCAACGCTTCGGCTTGCTGGAGCTGGCTGGCGCGGGCGGCGGGCTCGGGCTGGCGCGCGGCGGCGAAGAGGCGCGCGTCGTAGTCGGGGCTGCTCCAGCCGGTGTGGTTGTTGCCGCTGCTGCTCAGCAGGAGATCGAGAAACGTGCTGGGGTCGAGGTAGTCGCCGACCCAGTCGGAGAGCAGGATTTGATAACGGCCGGCGCGGCGTTCGGTGAGGAGGACTTTGAACTCCTGGTTCACGAGGCGAACGTCGAGACCGAGTTCGCGGCGCCACATTTCCTGCACGGCTTCGGCGAGGAGGCGGTGATTTTCGGAGGTGTTATAGAGCAGCTCAAGTGTCGGGAGGCCTTTGCCGCCGGGGTAGCCGGCTTCGGCGAGGAGGGTGCGGGCGGCGTTGAAATCGGCGGCCGCACCGGAGGGCGGCGTGTAGCCGGGAAGACCGGGGGGCGTGAGCGCAGTGGCCGCGAGCTGGCCGCCGCGGAGAATTTTTTCGACGATGGCCTGGCGATCGACGCCGAGGGCGAGCGCACGGCGGACACGTTCGTCGCCGAGGGGCGGGCGGCGGACATTGAGGCGGAGAAAATAGGAGTTGAGGTAGGGATCGGTGCGGAGGAGTTGCGGCGACTCGCGGCGGTAGCGGTCCACTTTGGAAAACGGGAGCACGTAGGTGACGTGCAACTGGCCGGCGCGGAAGGTGCGCTCCTCGGCATCGACGCTGTCGATGGGATAAAAATGGATCGCGTGCAGGCGGACGGTGGCGGCGTCCCAGTAGGTGGGGGCTTTTTCGACGACGAGGACTTTGTTGGGCTCCCAGGATTTCAAAACGAAAGGGCCGTTGCCGATGAGGCGGCCGGGGCGCGTCCACGCGTTGCCGCGCGCGGAGGCGGAGCCGGTGGCGGAAATGCTGGCGAGATTCAGCGGGAGCCACGCGGGGTGGGTGAGGAGGGAGAGGAAGTAGGGCGTCGCGTGTTCGAGGGTGACGCGGAGGGTGCGGGCATCGGGGGCGGTGACGCCGACTTGGGAAAAATCCTTGGTGGCGCCGCGGTGAAACGCCTGCGCGCCTTGGAGAACGTAGAGGAGGCTGGCGTTTTCGGCGGCGAGCGCGGGGGTGAGGATGCGTTGCCAGGAGGCGACGAAATCCGGCGCGGTGACGGGCGTGCCATCGGACCAGCGGGCGGTGGCGCGGAGGTGGAAGGTGTAGGTGAGGCGGTCGGGGGAAATTTCCCAGCGTTCGGCGACGGCGGGCACGGGATGCAGGTCAACGGAATCCTCGGAGACGAGTCCCTCGAAGAGCGAGGAGACGACATCCATCTCGGCGATGTTGGTGATGAGGTGCGGATCGAGATCGCCGACTTCGGAGCCGACGCCGCGATGGAGCGTTTGCGTGCGGGTGCCGGATTCGACGGCGGACTCGCGTTTGGCGCAGGCGGCGAGAAACAAAAGGGAGAGGCCCGCGAAAAGCGCGAAACGGCGCGAAAGGGTGGAGCGTGAATCGCGGTTTCCGGTGTTTGTCATTCGGAGTGTAACGAAGAATCCAGTGCGATTTGGCGGCGGGCTTCGATCATGTCCAAGTGGATTCTTCACTTCGTTCAGAATGACAAACCGCCATTACGATTTCGCGATCAGGGCGACGGCGTGGGCGGCGATAGCGAGGCCGCGGCCGATGTCGTCGATGCCTTCGTTGGTCGTGGCTTTGAGGCCGATGTTGGCGGAGGGGAGGTGGGTGGAGCGCGAGAGGGCGGCTTTCATCTCGGCGAGACGCGGGTAGATTTTTGGTTTCTCGGCGACGACGGTGGCATCGAGGTTCACGATGGCGAAGTGGCGGAGGGAGAGTTCGTGGCAGACGCGCTGGAGGAGGAGCTGCGAGTCGATGTTTTTGTAGGCGGGATCGGTGTTGGGGAAAAAATGGCCGATGTCGGCGAGGCCGGCGGCACCGAGGAGCGCGTCGCAGATGGCGTGGGTGAGGCAGTCGGCGTCGGAGTGGCCGTCGAGGCCGTAGTCGGTGTCGAATTTCACGCCGCCGAGGATGAGGGGGCGGCCGGGGACGATGCGGTGGATGTCGTAGCCGTGGCCGATGCGGAGGTTCATGGGTGGAATTTTTTAACCACGGATTTCACGGATGAACGTGGATGGAAAACACAGCCGTTACCCGGTCGTTTCGCGGCTGAGCAGGAACTCAAGATACGCGAGGTCGGCGGGGGTGGTGAGCTTCGGATTCGGATGGGAATTCTCGAGGAGGGCGATGGGGTGGTCGAGCAACTCCACGGCTTGGGCGTCGTCGGTGATGCGGAGTTTTTTCTTCGCGACCTTGGCGTAGGCGCGGCAGATGAGTTCGCGGGAGAAAACTTGCGGGGTTTCCATCGCCCAGAGGCGGTCGCGGTCGAGGGTGCGCAGGCGGGCGTCGGCGGAATGTTTTTTGATGGTATCGGTGACGCGGTGAGCGAGGACGACGGCTTGCTCGCGGCGGACGATTTTGTGGAGCGCGAGGAGTTGCTCGGGGCGAACGAGAGGGCGGGCGCAATCGTGGATGAAGACGTGGGCGATGTCGGGCGGGAGTGCGGCGAGCGCGGCGGCGACGGAATCCTGCCGCTCGGCGCCGCCGGCGATCAGGAGACTGGGCGTGGGCGCGTGGGCGGAGAGCGTGAGCATCTGGCGTTGGTCGCGGTAAACGACGACGTAGAGATCGGCGACGCCACTGGCCGCGAACGCGGCGGCGGAGTGCGCGAAGACGGGGCGGCCGGCGAGGGGCGCGAGGACTTTGTCGGCGACGGAGCCGGCCATGCGTGAGCCGCTGCCGGCGGCGAGGAGAATGGCGGCGGTGCGGGACATGGGGGCGGAAGAGCTGAGAGTTGAGAGGTCGGAGTTCGGAGAACCCCAAATTTTAGATGGCGGAGATCTCGGCGAGGATGGCGCGGGCGGCGGCGACGGGGTCGGGGGCTTTGAAAATCGGGCGGCCGACGACGAGGTAGTTGGCGCCGGCTTGAGCGGCCTCGGCGGGGGTCATCACGCGGGTCTGATCGTCGGCCTTGGCGTCGCGGGGGCGAATGCCGGGCGTGACGAGCGCGACATCGGCGGGAAGCGCGGCGCGGAGCGGGGCGATTTCAAGGGGCGAGCAGACGAGGCCGCGCAGGCCGGATTCGGCGGCGAGGCGGCCGAGGCGCACGACCTGTTTCTCCGGCGAGTCGACCGGGCCGGTTTCGGCGAGGCCGGTGGCGCTCATCGAGGTGAGCACGGTGACGCCAAGCAGGAGGAGATCGGGCTTGTGCTGTTGCTGGGCTTTGACGGCCCACTGCATCATCTCGCGTCCGCCG
>JANYBX010000202.1 GCA_025360615.1 Opitutia bacterium | reverse complement strand
CGATCCGGGCTCATGAAAATCCTCATCACCGGCGTTACGCGCGGGCTCGGGCGGGCGTTGACGGAGAAGTTTATCGCGCTCGGTCACACGGTCATTGGCTGCGGCCGAAGCGGCACGGAAATTTTTGACCTGCGAATGGCTCATGGGGCGCCGCACGATTTCATGGTGTGCGATGTGGCGCTGGACAACAAAGTCGCGCTGTGGGCGGCGAAAGTTTTAGAGCACGACAGCGTGCCCGACTTGCTGATCAACAACGCCGGCGTGATGAATCCGCTCGGACCGTTGTGGGAACAGAGCGATCGCGAGTTCACAAAGGTCGTGGACGTCAACGTGCGCGGCGTGGCGAACGTGATCCGGCATTTCGGGCCCGCGATGGTGGCGAAAAAACACGGCGTGATCGTGAATCTTAGCTCGGGTTGGGGGCGGAGCGTGTCGCCGGAAGTGGCGCCGTATTGCGCGACGAAATGGGCGATCGAAGGACTCACGAAAGCGCTGGCGGAGGAGCTGCCCAAGGGGATGGCGGCGGTGCCGCTCAATCCGGGCGTGATCGACACGGCCATGTTGCGAGGGTGCTGGGCGGACGATGCCGGAAATTACCAGAAGGCGGCGGCGTGGGCGGAGACGGCGGCGGAATTTATTTTGCAGCTCGGGCCGAAGGACAATGGCAAGAGCCTGAGCGTGGGTGGGGCAGAGGAGTGAGGCGGCCCGCGGTGGAGCGCGGGCAAACGGAAATTTGAGGAACGCTAATCTTTGCTAATTCGCGCTAATCTTTCCGGAAAAGTATTCGGAAGGACGCCGTGGATTCGCCGATCAGGCGAATCTTGGCGGGCGTTTGAAGCGGGGCGGGGGTTCGGAAAATTAGCGGGGATGAGCGGTTCCACTTCTGGGGTTTTGAGTTTGGCGGAATCGCGGCGTAAAGCCGCTCCTACAATTTTCCGCAGGGGCTCACGGGGCTTCGTAAATTTCGACGAGGGCGGTGCCGGTGGTGTTGTTCACTCCACTGACTTGGATCGTGTAGCCACCCGGCGGTAGCGACACAAGGAGAGCGGCGTCTTTCGAACCAGGGGCGAGGGGGAAGGCGAGCTGGCCGGTGACGGTGCGGAGTTCGGCGACGTTGGCGTTGGTTTCCCAGTCGTCGTTGGTGGCGACGTTGACGCCGGCGGAATTGGTGATGGTGAGCGTCGGATTGGCGAGGACGTTGGCGACGCCGAACTGGCTGAGTCCGGGGCCGACGCCGCGGATGAGGAATTTTTTCGGAGTCTGCGTGCCGGTCGTGCTGGTGACGAAGGCGGGAATCATGACGCTCGCGCCGGGGCTCACGACGCCGCGCGAGGAGAGGTTGATGAGACGGGCCGAAGAGGCGGTGTCGTCCTCGTAAATTTCGGCGAGGGCGATGCCGGTGGTCTCGGTGGTGCCGTTGGTTTTGCCGGAGATGACGGCGGTGTAACTGCCGGGAGCGAGCGTGAGGATGCCGGCGGCGTCGAGCGAGCCGGCGGGGAGGGGGAATGCGCCGACGCGGGCATTGCCAGTGGCGACGCCGGGGACGTCGTTGGAGGAGCCCCAGTCGTCGTTGGAGTAGATTTGTGAACCGGCGCCGTTGTAGACGCGCAGCATGGGATCGGCGAGGAAATCGGTGATGCCGAATTGCCCGAGGTTGGGACCGACGGCGCGGAGCATCACGCGCTTGGTGCCCGGGCCTTGAATGACGAAGCCGACGATGAGGAGCGAATCGCTTTTGCCGACGTTGCCGCGGGTGGCGAGGTTGATGAAGCGAGCGGTCTCATCGACGCCGACGTGGACGGTCTGGCTCGTGGCAAAGCCGAGCGTGTTGCGGATGACGACGGTGTAGTCGCCGATGTCGGCGACGGAGGATTTGGCGATGGTGTAGGTGGCCGCGGTGGCCTCGGGGATGGACGCGCCGTTTTTGAACCACTGGTAGGTGAGGGTGCCGCTGCTACCACCGGAGGTGACGCTGAGGGTGACGGGGCGGCCGGTGTTGGTCTGGAGCGCGGCGGGCTGCGCGAGGATGAAGGGCGCGGAGGGGACGATGCGGACGTAGATGGGCGTGAGCGGACTGAGGGCGACGTTGTTGGTGACGCCGACGGAATACGTTCCCGAGGTTTGCACATTAGTGACGGTGAGCGTGCTGCTCATGCTGCCGACGGAACCCCCGCTGGGGAGCGTAACGCCGTAGATAAACGAGGCGGAGCCGCTGGCGGATACTTGCACGGTGAACGAGTCGCCGGCGCGGACTTCGCGGTAGTAGCCGTCGAGGGCGACGATGGCGGGGCCGTTCGCTCCGCCGAAGGATTGGGCGTTGAGCCGGGCGAGCTGCGAACGGGAGGCGGTGTTGATGCGGGTGAAATCGCCGCCGACGAAAGCGCGACTGTCGTCGAGCGGCAGGATGAAGTTGGGGGAGACGATGAAGGTGCCGCTGGCCACGCCGGTGCCGGGATTGTAACTGACGTCGATCGAGCCATCGACCGTGAGGCGAGCGAGCTGATTGCGGGTGACGTTATTGACGGTGGTGAAGGTGCCGCCGAGCCAAGTGCGGCCGTCAGAGGTGAAGGCGGCGGCGCTGGGCTGCTGGCCAAGATTGATCGTCGCTGTGAACGTGGCGTCCAGCAGGCCGTCGGTGGTAAATCGCTGGATGTTGAGCGCGGCGATGGTCGATGCGACCATGATGCGACCGTCGGCGAGCACTCGGAGCGCCCGAAGCACACCGTCAATGCCAGGTTCTTTGTTGAGGAAACTTACATCGGGAGAACCATCGATATTGACGCGCCGCACGGCTGTTCGGGTGCCAAAATAAAAGCCGGTGAGGGCGATCACCGGTTTTCCGTCAGACTGGAGATCGATTCCTTCCACGGTGCTGACAAAGGGGAACGTGCCGGGACCGCCAAACGACCATGAAGGATCGATCGCGCCATCTGGGGTGAGCCGAAGCAGGCTGGCAGTGCGATTCACGAGGTAGATCCGACCGTCGGAGCTAATGGCAAGTTGTGAAACGGCGGCGGTGGCGCTGTAGGCCGGGGCAAAAGTGGGGTCGAGGGAGCCGTCGGCGTTGAGGCGGGCGAGACGATTGCGGGTGGTGCCGTTGATGCTGATGAAGGAACCGCCGATGAGAATTTTTCCGTCGGGCTGCACGACGATGGTGTTGACGGTTCCATTGGGGTCGATGGCGCCGGGTTTGAAGGTGGGGTCGAGCGCGCCCGTGCCCGTGAGGCGGGCGAGGCCGAACTGGGCCTGGCCTTCGTTGAGAAGGAGGAAATTTCCGCCGATGAGAATTTTTCCGTCGGGCTGCAGGGCGGCGATGCGGGGCGAGGCGTTGAGCGACGGGCCGAGGGTGAAGGCGGAGTCAACGGGATCGGCGGCGGGGAAGGTGGCGAGGACGGTGAGTGGGGCGTCGGCGGTGGTGACGGAGCCGGAGCTGTTGACGATGGTGCAGGAGTAGGCGCCGGCGTTGTTGGCCGTGACCGAGGGGATGACGAGCGTGTCAGTCCGGGAAGTGGGATAGGAGTCGGGGATAAGCACGCCATTGAAGCGCCACTGGTAGGAGAGCGGGGCGGAGCCGCGCGCGGTGACGGTGAAGGCGACGTTGCCACCGACGGCTTCGGTGATGGAGGCGGGCGAAATGGTGGCGGTTGGCGCGCTCGGCGTGGCGGCGGACTGGAGAATCGTGCCGCCGAAACCGACGGCGATGGCCGAGTCGGACGAGGCGGCGACGGCGATGAGGGTTTGCGTGGTGCCGGAAACGCGGTCGGTCCAGGCGGAACCGTCGAAGGTGGTGGTGATGCCGCCGCCGTTGCCGACGGCGACGAACTGGTTGTTGAAAAACGTGGCGCCTTGGACGCCGATGGCGGTGCTGGCGGGCTGCTGGGTCCAGTTAATCGCGTCGCGCGAGGTGTAGGTGCTGGCGCCGCCGGTGACGAGGTAGAGACGGCGACCGTAAGTGGCACCTTGCATCTGCGGGGCGCTGGCGACGCGGACAGTGGACGTGATGCCGTCGTAGGTCGTCACGATACTGTTGAGGCCGGTGGTGACAAAATGTGGCGCGCCATAGACGAGGCCGCGTGCGAAAGTGCTCCGTCCGCCGAATGAGGGGCCGGTCCACGTGAGGCCGTCGAGCGAGGAGTAGGTCGATCCGGCGTCGTCGGCAGCGACGAAGGTGCCGTTGCCCCACGCGACGGCGTTGAGGCGGGTGCCGGTAGTTTTGCGCGCGGTCCAGGTGATGGCATCGGGCGAGGTGAGGATGAGGCCGGACTCGCCCACGACGACCCAGAGGCCGCTGCCATTGACCGCGCCATAGCCGACACCGACAAGCCATCGGCTGGGAAATCCGGATACGCGGGGCGTCCATGCAGAGCCATCGGGCGAGGTGACAATGGTGCCTTGCTCGCCGACGGCGACCCACTGGTTGGCGGCGTAGGCGACGCTCCAGAGATTATTGGCGATGCCGGAGGGGCGGGGTTGCCAGAGATCCTGGGCGGAGGCGGCGACGGTGAACAGCAGGGCGATGAGACAGGTGGCCAGGATTTTCATTTTTGAACGGGAAAGTGGACCGGCGTGGCAGCGAGAGGATTGCGCACCTTGATGACGACGAACTCACGCACATCTCCGACCGTGCGGAGGTGGCAAAGTTCGTCGTAGCTGATCGAAATGGTCAGCAATTCCTCCGCGAGGAGCACGATTTCCATCATGGTGAGCGAATCGAGGCCGAGGTCTTCGTGGAGGCGGAGGGAGTCGGCGTGGTCGGCGAGTTTGAGGCGAAGATTTGGCTCCACGTAGCGGGCGATCACGCCGTGGACGATGGCGGGGAGATGGGCGAGATCGCCGGTGCGGCGAAAATTTTGCACGGCATCGTAGGTGGCGGGAGAGCAGCGCTTGAGGGCTTCGCGCAAGGCGGAGTCTTCGTCGAAGTGGGGCGCGGTGGGCATGGATCGAAAAGGGGTGAAGCGATTCCGGGTGTCTGCCGATGGAGACAATCGCGCGGGCAAAACCCGCTACCCGGGCGGAAAGATTTTTTTCAGCGCGATGGGTGGAATCCGAAATGGAGGCGGGGTGCCCTCACCCCGCAAAACCGCCATCCGTAAAACGGCATCGCTTGTCACGCCACGTCGCTTGCGGGGTGGGGGCACCCCGCCTCCATTTCGGAGGAATTTTCAGAACGTCGCCGTCACGGACAACGAGTAGACGCGGCCGCGCCAGTCTCCGTAGGATTGCACGCCGACGCCGGTGGGATCGGCGACGT
>JANYBX010000192.1 GCA_025360615.1 Opitutia bacterium | reverse complement strand
CCTCGTCACGCGCAACGGCCGCGTCGTCGCGAGCTACGAGAATCCCGTGCTGGGCCGCTACTACCTGCTGGAGATGAACCCCTGACGCCCTCCATGTCCGACGACTTCGATTGGATTTTCTTCGACTGCTTCAACACGCTGATCGACGACTTCGACGACGCCGGCGAAGAACACGGCCTCTGCTCCCTCCCCGATTTCGCCGTTGAACAAAATCTCTTCGCCACGCGCGGCGAGTTCATCGCCGCGTATCGCTCCTGCCGCGGCGAGGCCTGGGCCACCGAACGCGAAATGGCCTTGCCCGAGCGCCTGCATCGCACCCTCGCCGCCAGTCCGCTCCGGCCGGACGCGGCGCGAGTCGCCGCCGGCGTGCGCGCGCTGGGCGCGCGGTGGGAAATCGAATACGCGCGTCTCCTCCGCCCCACCCCGGAGGTCGCCGCGATGCTCGCCCACTGGTCGCCGCGCATACCGGCCGGCGTCGTCTCGAATTTTTTCCTGCCCGATGAACCCGCGCGCTATCTCGAACGCTTCGGCCTGCGCCACCATTTTCGCTTCGTCGTGGACAGCGCGCGCTTTGGTTTCAGAAAACCGCATCCCGCGATTTTCGACGAGGCGCTCGCCCGCGCCGGCCTCACGCGCAGCGATGCCCACCGCGTCCTATTCATCGGCGACCGCATCGATCTCGACGTGGAAACACCCCGCGCCCTCGGGATGCAGGTGATCCACTTTCACCGCGGGAAAACGCGTCCCAGCGTCGCCCCGACGCCCGCCGGGGTGCGCGCGATCAGCAGTTGGGCTGAGTTTCGCTGAGCCCGTCGGTCAGGCGCGCGGAATCGCCCGGCGTCATCTCACCCCGAAAATCAACTCCAACATCGTCTCAAGATCCTTGCCGATGCTCCAGCTCCCGCCGCGATGCGCCACGGCGACTGATCGTGACCGCTGGCTCTTCAGCAAGGCTGCATCAGCCTCGACGATGACCGGCTGCAAGGTCGCCAACCCCGCCGCCTCGGCGGTCGTCAGCGGAGTCCAGGCGAAAGGCAGGCCGGTCCACGTGCATTTCATTTCCCAGCCCGCGATCAGCCCCACGGGCATTTCGCGCGTCACGAGCGAAGGGTAGCGTTGCACGAAATCCGGCGTGCGCAGCGTCGCCACGCGTACGCGCACTGCGGGTTTCATCTGGGCGAAATAATCGGCGAAGCTGTTCACCCGTTTCGCGCGCCACTCGTTCAGAAAATCCAGCGGATCGATGCCCATCAGGTTCATTCCGTTCCAAGGCCCGTGATCGTTCGAGCTGCCAAATTTTTTCCGATCATACCATTTTTGAAAATCGCGCGTTATCATCACGCCGATTTCAAAATGCAGGTGGGCGCGATCCCGGGGGATGCTGTAGCCGCCCGAACTGTGGCCCATCGTCGCGATCACCTGCCCGCGCTCGACGCGCTCGCCCGCGCGCACACCCGGCGCGATGCGCGCCAAATGCGCATAGAGCGTGTAAACCGCCGGTGTCGCCTCCGGGTGTTCGAGAATGATGTAGCGCCCGTAACTGCTGTCGCCGGCCGAGGAGTTGATGTGCCGCACCACGCCGTTCATCGCCGCGAAAATATCATCGGTCGGCTCGCCCTGGCGGTCGCGTTTCACCGCCGCGATGTCGATCCCCTCGTGAAAATGCGTGCCGCCGCTCCGCACTCCGCCGAATCCGCCCGTCGCTGGATCGCCCGAGCCCGCCTGCTGGAGAAATGCCGCGATCGGCTTGCCCTCAGCCCACGCGGTGCTCGGCGTCGGCCAGACGATCTCGAGGCGCTCCGCCGCCCGCAGCCGCGCGCCCGTCGCGACCACAACCAAAGCCATTCCAAAAAAGTTGCGGAGGGTAAGTGTCATGGTTTTCTGCCCTGTTCTTTTTGAATTTCCGCGGACGTGCGTTTGAGGTCGCTCACCAATTTCGGCAACGTCGCGTCGGCGACCTCGGCGAAAATAAAAATCCGGCCCTCCGCCAGCGGCCCGTCGATGCGGCGCGCGCCCAACGGGGCATCGTTGACCGTCAACACGAGACGCCGGCCTTGGTTCACGACGCTCAGGCGGTAGAGATCGCGCGCCGCCGCCGGCGTGAGTTGCAACAGGAGGCACGGCCCGAGTTCCACGCGCGCCTCCTCCGCACCGACGATGTCGCCCTCCGTGAGGATCGCCTTCTGCCCGACCGAGATTTTCACCCCGCTCCTTGGCAACACGACCGCTGCCGCGCCGTCGTCCGTGGATTCAAGATACAGCCGCACAATCGCCGGCGAGAAATCGCGGGGGGGGGCTGGTGTATTGCAGCCCGTGAAAGCCAGCGCCGTCATGAGCACCATCACGCCAACAACTCCCAGAGTTTTAATCGGCCTCATGCTGAAATCGTTTCCACCTCGAACGCCGCCATCACCTCCGCGCCCACGGTGTCCGCGAGCAGCCGGCCGCGGTTTGTCAGCCGCACGTTCGTGCCGTTGCGCTCCGCCAAACCCTCCGCCGCGAGCCGCGTCATGAGCGTCTCCACCTCGTCCCACGGTGCCACCGGGCAGCGCGCGCGCCACGGCGCGAGATCGACGCCGGCGTTCATGCGCAGGCCAAACACCAGCGCGTCTTCCGCGAGCAACGCCGGCGTCAGCGCCACGCGGTCCTCCGTCAGCCGCACGCCGCGCGCGACATCGGCGCGCCACTGTTTCAGGTCCGCGATGTTGGCTCCGCGCCAGCCGGCGTGTTGGGAGGCCGCCGAGGGCCCCAGGCCGATCCACTCGTGCATGTGCCACGTGTTGAGATTGTGCCGGCACGCGTGGCCGGGCCGCGCGAAATTGGAAACTTCATACTGCGCGTAGCCCAGCGACGCGAGTTGCGCCCACGTCGTTTCGTAGAGCTGCGCCTCGCGCTCAGGATCGAGTTTCACTTTGCCCTGCGAGAGTTTCACCCAGAGGGCCGTGTCTTCCTCGAAGGTCAGGCAATACGTCGAGAGATGATCCGGCGCGAGCGCCACGGCGGAGCGGATATCCTCCAACCAAGTCGCCTCGTCCTGCCCCGGCAGCGCGAACATCAAATCCAGATTCACGCTCGCGAAACCCGCCGCGCGAACCCGCTCGTGCGCGCGATAAATTTGCTCGCGCGTGTGCTGCCGCCCGAGTCCATCGAGCAGCACGGGGGAAAAACTCTGCACGCCCAGCGATACCCGCGTAACGCCGATCGCCTTGAACGCCGCCAGCCGGTCCGCCGTCACGGAGGCCGGCGCGAGTTCCACAGTCCACTCCTGCGGTTCGCCGCGGAGCCGCGCTCGCACAATGGCGCCTAGTCGTTCGATTTGCCCCGGCGCGAGCAGCCCTGGCGTGCCGCCGCCCCAAAACACCGTCGTCACCGGTCGCGGCCAGTCGACAAGTTTCGCCTCGTCTTCGACCCCATCGAGGAACTCCGACACGCCATCGGCGGTCGGCGTCGTTTGATAGAACGCGCAAAAATCACACGTCGACGCGCAGAACGGCACATGCACATACAAGCCCAACGGTGGTTCCGCCGAAGCTTTGGCTTGCTCTGTGTTAAGGCCGCTCATTACTAACCTTTTTTAATTCCGCCGGTTTTCACTCTCAAAACCCAATGCACACCAACCGAATTTCTCCCGCGAGAAAAATCCTCCTCTGGTTCATCGCCACGCTCGGCCTCGCCCTCTTCTCGGGTTGCGACAACGTCGTCCTGACGAACCTCACCTCGCCTTCGCTGCCCGAAAATCCCTCGCAAATCTACACGTTTACCCTGCGTGTGACTCCGAAGGCCACCAGCGTGACCGTCACGAGCATCGCGCCGCACATCGTCATCGACGGCCAAAACTTCGCGATGAAGCAGAGCCCGCTCGGCGAAGGCCTCTACGAATTCGAATACCAGCTCCCCGCCGGCCGCGACGAGGTCGCCTACTATTACCTCGTGAGCTACGTTCTGGAAAACAACAACGGCCCCACCCCCGGCGAGGCCTACACCGAGGTCGTCCACGCCAAGATCGTCCGCCGCTACGTGCTCTCGCTCGAAGTGAATCGCGGTCCCGTCGGCGCCCGCGTCAGCGTGCTCGGCCGCGGTTTTAATCCGCAGGACGCGATCTATTTTGAAAATCTCCCGGCGCGCACCGTCTACGACTCGCCTAACTCTCTCAGCTTTTTCGTGCCGGGGCTCGAATCCGGAAAAAACTACCGCGTCATGCTCGGCAGCGCCGCCGGCAACTCCCCCGTCGGCACCTTCCGCATCGATTCGAGCACGCTCACGGTCAACCCCGCCGCGCTCACGCTCCGCACCGGCGAGCGCCAGTCCGTCACCTTCACCGTGCCCAACTCCGCGCCTCCGGGTGGCCTCCTGCTCGACGTCAACACCGACGTGCCCGACAGCGTCATCATGCCCGAGATCGTCGTCCCCGCCGGACAAAACACGGTCACCATTACCGCCGAGGGCGGCAAAGCCGGTAACGGCAGCCTCTTCCTCAAGGGCTATGGCGCCGGCGAGGTGGCTATCCCCGTCACCGTCTCCGCGAAATAATTTCGCCGAGCGGATCTTTTTCCCGGCGCCCGCGAACGACGTTCGCCGGGCGCTTTTTTCCGCCCGGAGATGATCGCGCGCGTGACCCGGGCACCCGGCCAATGCGCGGGACGTGCAAGCGAAGTCAGTGGCCTCCTTTTTGTTAGACTTGCCCGACGCACGGCGATTTAACGTGTCCCAGTTTCCCGCGCGCCCCGCATGCATCGCAAAACCGTCCTCATCCTGTCGCTCGCCCTCAGCCTCGCGATGTCCCTCATCGTGCTCATGGCTCAGGATGATTTGCGCGAAAAACTCGGCTCAGCCTACTACGTGATCGGATTCTCAATCACCGCCTGCGTGCTCCTCGTGCTGGCGGGCTACGTCTTCGACCTCACCACCGCCAAACGCCTCCGCGTGCTGCGCGACACGCCCCCGCCGTTCGCCCTTGAAAGCGATTTGAGCGAACCCAGCGAGGACGGCCACGACCACGACGAAGTCATCGGACTCGCGCGCAAAATCGAGCGCATGGCCCGCTCGCTCCAACGCGTCGAGGCCAGCTATCGCGACATGGTGGAGGATCAGGTTGACCTCATCTGCCGCTACCGCCCCGACGGCCGCCTCACGTTTGTCAACGGCGCCTACGCCCGCGCTTTCGGCCGCCGTCGCCAGGACCTCCAAAGCCAACCCTTCCCCCTCTATACCGAGGGCACGATGACCGGCGAAGGCCCGGATTCCTGCGAATCCGAACTGGTTCTCCCCGACGGTCGTCGCATCTGGCTGCTCTGGATTCAGCGCGCCATCCGCGAAGGCGCCACCATCGCGGAATATCAGGCCGTGGGTCACGACATCACCGCGCGCAAGGAAGCCGAAGCCGCCCTCGTCAAGGCCAAGGAAGTCGCCGAGTCCGCCGACCGCGCCAAAAGTGAATTCCTCACGATGGTGAGCCACGAAATCCGCACCCCCATCAACGGCGTGATCGGCTTCGCCCGCCTGCTCGCCGATTCACCGCTCACGGTTGAGCAGCGCGAACACGTCGCGATGATCCAGACCAGCGGCGTCACCCTCGAAAAACTCATCGCCGACATCCTTGACCTTTCCAAAATCGAGGCCGGCAAAATCGAGATCGAGCACTCGCCCTTTGCCCCGCACCGCTGCGTCGAGGAAGTGTGCGCCTTCTTCATGCCCCGCGTGCGCGCCGCCGCCCTCACGCTCGAGGCGCGCATCGACCAGGGCGTCCCCGTCATCGTCAACGGCGACCAGGGCCGGCTGAAACAAATTCTCACGAACCTCATCGGCAACGCCCTCAAGTTCACCGAGCGCGGCCGCGTCACGATCGAGGTCGGCTGCGCCCGGGGCGAACTCATCGCCGCCGCCACCAACCGCTACAGCCTGCGGCTGTTTTTCGCCGTGACCGACACCGGCATCGGCATCCCCGCCGAGAAGCTCGCCAGCCTCTTCAAGCCCTTCAGCCAGGTGGATCTCTCCGCGCAGCGTCGCCGCGGCGGCACCGGCCTCGGGCTGATTATTTCCAAGCGCCTCTGCGAACTCATGGCCGGCAGTATCTCCGTGGAAAGCCGCCCGGGCGAAGGCTCCACGTTTCGTTTTTCCATTCTGGTGGACTATCAAAAAGGCGACACCACCGCGCCGTTTGCCACGCGCACCGTCAAGGCCGCGACCGCGGTCACGTAGCCCGGTTCGGAAAGGTGGAACGCGTTCACCCCCGCGCGGCCGGGGGAAAGTTTGGAGGCGCGGGCCGGAATTGAACGACCGAAAGAACTTTGACGCCCGGGAGAAAACGTAGCGACGCTCGGTGAGCAAGAGCTAACTGCCCTAACTCCGCTATAATTTCGAGTAACTCCGGCAGCACCTTTACTGACAGTTTAACTGACGGCGTTCGGTCTTATTTCGAGTGGGGACGCCTCGCGTCCCTGAAGCGGCATTCTAGCAATCGCCCGCTCACTTCCAAGCGGCTCCGACGAATCACGGAACAGACGCGCCTTCAACTTTCCAGTCACAGATATTGGACCACAATCTAATCCAAGCCTATTCGTGTGAACGAATGAGCACCGCGTTTGAGCAAAACCATTCGACTAGATCCAAAGCGCCCGAATGCGAAGCGAGGTCCGACGTCACCACGGTATTCACGCTCGTTCTCAGCATCCCTGAATCCTCCGGCCAGATTGGAGATCCCGCTTCCCACACTGCCTCGTCGGCCACTCCAACCCAATCTTCGCCACGCGCGAACGCCGCATAGTCCCCACACTTCGGCATCATAAACGGCACGCCGGCCTTCGCCAGGGCCAACGCGATCAGGATCAAGGTGGGATCAGTCAGTTCGGGCGTGACGGTCCGCAGTCGCAGCCAAAACGCTGGCGACTCAGCATCGTATGATTGCGT
>JANYBX010000186.1 GCA_025360615.1 Opitutia bacterium | reverse complement strand
CGCACTGAAGCGCGAAAAATCATCGTGTCGACGAACGTCGCGGAGACGTCGCTCACGATCGATGGCGTGACGGCGGTGATTGATTGCGGGCTCGCGCGGATGGCGCGTTTCGATGCGAACCGCGGGATCAACACACTGCTGATCGAGAAAATTTCCGCGGCGAGCGCCGACCAACGCGCCGGCCGCGCCGGCCGCACGGCACCGGGGGTGTGCGTGCGATTGTGGACGGAGCGCGAGCATGGGCAACGCGCGCTGCAGGAATTACCGGAGGTGAAGCGGCTCGATTTGTCGGAGGTGGTGCTGACGCTGAAGGCGAGCGGCATCGACGACATCGCCGGTTTTCCGTGGCTGGAAAAACCGGATGTAAAAGCGCTGGAGCGGGCGGAGTCGCTGCTGGCCGATCTCGGAGCGCTGGGTGGAAACGCGAAAAGCATCACCGGTCTCGGCCGGAAGATGCTGCGTTTTCCGGTGCATCCGCGTTACGCGCGCATGCTGCTGGCGGCGGAGGAGCGCGGGTGCGTGAGGTCGGTGGCGTTGATGGCGGCGCTGACGCAGGGGCGGAATTTTCTGATGCGTGGCGGCACGAAAGAAGTAGAGTCGGCGCGCGAGGATGTTTTCGGCGAGGAGCACGAGAGTGATTTCTTTCTGCTGATGCGCGCGTGGCGGTTTGCGGAAAAAAACAGTTTTTCGCTCGATGCCTGCCGGCGCGTCGGTGTGCATGCGCAGGCGGCGCGGCAGGTCGGGCCGCTGTTCGAGCAGTTTCTGGAAATTGCAAAAAGGGAGGGCCTCGACATCGCGGAGCAACGCGTGGACGGAGCCGCCGTGCGGAAGTGCGTTCTGGCAGGTTTTTCGGATCACCTCGGCAAGCGGCTCGATGGTGGCACGCTGCGCGTCGAGCTGGTGCACGGTCGGCGTGGCGTGCTCGCGCGGGAGAGCGCGATCCAGCAGGCGAAGCTGCTCGTCGCGGCGGAGATCAGCGAGATCGGGCGCGGCGACGGCGAGGTGAACACGTTGCTCACGCTCGCCACCGCCATCGAGGAGCCGTGGCTGAAGGAGCTATTTCCTGAGGACTACTACGAAGCGAAAGGCGTGATTTACGACGAGCAGGCGAAGCGCGTGGTCGCGCGCAAGGAGCGGCGGTTTCGGGACCTGGTGTTGGAATCGAAAGGGAACAGCGAGGACGTGCCGCTCAACGAAGCGGCCGCCCTCCTGACAAAAGAAGTGCTTGCCGGGCGCATCACGATCGATGCGTGGGATGAGACGGTGGAGCAGTGGATCGTGCGCGTGAACCGGCTCGCGGAATGGTTTCCCGAACTGGAAGTCAACGTGCTGACCGACGCCGACCGCGGCACGCTGATCGAGCAGATTTGTTTTGGCGAAACGAGCGCGCGCGCGGTGAAGGAAAAAGCGGTGATGCCCGTGCTGAGGGACTGGCTGACAGCGGAGCAGTTCGCCGTGCTCGACGACTATTTGCCGGAGAAAATCACGATGGGGAACGGCCGCAAAGCCCGGCTCACTTACAACAAGGAAGGCCCGCCGATCATGAGCGCTCGCATCCAGGAACTATTCGGCGTCGAGGGGAAGTTCACGATTGGACACGGCCGGGTGCCGGTGAAGTTCGAGGTGCTCGCGCCGAACCACCGCGCGATTCAAGTGACGGACGACCTCACGAGCTTCTGGCGCGAGATGTATCCGAAGGTGAAGGCGGAACTCTCACGGCGATACCCGCGGCACGAGTGGCGGTGAGAAGACGTTGAGTCGCTCAGGTCTGCGGCCTGAGATCTGAATCGATCTTTGGGTGCGCCACTTTCCTCGTTAGTAGTTGAGAATTCAGGCCCATCAGGCGTTCGGAAAACTCCTCGGTTTCGTTGGCCTGGCGCAGGGCGCGCTGGACCATGCCCATCTTCGCGTCGAGGTTGTCGATCATCGAGACGAAGACGGCTTCGGGCGTGGCCGCATAGACGGCGGCGCCCCACTCGGGTTCGCCTTGGTGGCTGAGGATGATGTGCTCGAGTCGTTCGAGCCGTTCGGGATCGAGCTTCGACTTGATGCCGGCTTTACGGACGAGTTGGTAGCCGAGGACGACGTGGCCTTGCAGGATGCCGCGGCGGCTGCGCTTCGTGGCGAGCGTGCCTTCGTATTCGATGGTTTTTCCCGTGTCGTGGAGAAGGATGCCGGCCATCGCCAGGTCGGCATCGACCTCCGGGTAGATTGGAAGCAGCGCTCGGCAGGCGCG
>JANYBX010000164.1 GCA_025360615.1 Opitutia bacterium | reverse complement strand
AAAATCCGGTCGCCCCAGACGGCGATGCCGCTCTGTCCGCCGTTCGGCAGCGGCGCGCGCCAGAGGATGTTCTGGTCGCGCGTCACGCTCCAGTGCACCGGCGCGGCGGGCCCGCGGCCCTGCCAGTTGCGTCCGGGCCGGCCGCCTGCGGCCAGTTCGCGACCGCGAAAACCGGCGAACACGCCAAACAGAAACCCAGCGACGCCACCGCTCTCACTGCGTTTTCGCCGGCGGCTCTGCCTCCTCCGAAACCCCGAGATATTTCAACGGGCTGATCGAAACGCGGCCTTCGCGCAAGTTCGCGGGCAAGTGCTCCAACCCCGCCATCTGCCGGCCAAACACGTGTGAACCCGCCTGGCCGAGCACCGGCAGCGCCTCGACAAAAGCGTTGCCCGGCGAGCGCACGCTCAGGCGCGTCGTCCACAGCAGCTTCGGCCGTTTTTCACGGCGAAACGTCTGGTTGTCATACGCCATGAGGACGACGAAGTAGCGCTCCTCGCCCAACTCGCGCCGCATCGCGCTCTCCTGCTCCGTCCGCAGCCCCATCCCCGCGCTGACTTTTTTCAAGTCGCCCGCGTAGCCCAGCAGGAAGGCGTTTTGCGCGAACGCCCGGTCGCTGTTTTCGCCCGTCCATTGGAAAAAATCCGACATCTCGTTCAGCGGGCCGGTGTCGGCATGCCCACTCGCATCGATCGAGTTGGTGTAGGTTTTTAACTCCCCGCTTAACGACTCGATCATCCGGTCGCGCTGCGGATTGTTTTCCACCACGGTCGAGCCCCAGCTCACGACGATGAGCAGGTTGGCCGAAGCCACGTCGCGCGTCGGAAAATAATTTTGCTTCGCGAGACCGGGCGCGAGCGTGCGGACCACGTCGTTGAAGCTCACGCGCGCGAGCCCGTCGTCCCGCGTGGAACCTTCGAGAAATTTCCCCTGCGTAAAAACATACGACTCCGGCCGCACGCGCCCCTCCTGGTCCGCCGGCCGCGCGTAGCCAGGTGACGCATTCGCGGTGACGGCGATAAATTCGTTCAGGGACGCAGCGGGTATCGCCGTGGCGACCGCGATAAAAAAACCAAATACCAAGGCGGGGCGGGAGATCATCATGGGGAAACGGGGCTTGCTAAATGGATAGCGCAAAACGCCCGCGGCGCAACCCCGCGGCGACTGCGAACCTGATCCCGCAGCGAATCCGCCGGCCGTGTCGGCTTCACCGGCCGCCACCCCGCGGTCGTGCCCGATCAGTTCGCCCCGTCGAGCAACTTGCGCGCGGCGTCGATCAACTTTTGCTCGTCGGCCGTCGGCTCGCCTTTGGTCACGAGGAAAAGCGGAACCGTGATTTCGGCGTCAGTCTTGACCAGGCTCGTCGGACCCTTGACGTGCGCGGTGCTGATGATGCCGATCGCGTTCGGCTGCTGCGCCACTATCCCGGGAATCTGCGCGGCATTCAGCACGGTGCGCGCGCCAGCAGTGATCGGCGCCCCATGCAGCAGCGCGTCGGGAATCAGCGGTCCGCCATTGGCGAGGGTCACGACCACGATGGCGCTGTCGCCGCCGCCCACTTCCCTCCAGTTTTTAATTTTTCCCGTCAACATCTCCGCGAGCTGCGCGGCGCTCAAGGTGCGGACGCGATTGCGCGGATTGACGATAAAAGCGATTTTCGCCCACCCGATCTGCGCGGCGCGAAATTGAGCGGGCTCGATCGCACCCGGCATTTTCGCGTTCAGCTTCCCCGCGATTTCCTCCAACGGAGACGAGATCATCGCGATCCCGGCCTGCCCGGCGGCCAGACTCGCGAGCCCGACGCTGCTGCCCGTGGCGTTGAATTCGATTTTTCGGCCGAGGAGTGCCTCGAGTTCGGCCTGCTTGGTTTGGAGCGCTCCTTGCACCGTAGTCGAGCCGCTCAGCTCAAGCGGAGGCAAAGCCCGCGCGGCGGTGCACGAGCCTAGGATCAACCAGATAAAAAACGTTCTCATTCGGGAAATGTTTTGGGTGATCGCCTCTCAACGTCCCAAACCCGCCCGCGCTGAAATGTTTTTTTCCGGGACGAGCCCGCTCAATCCGGCCGCCGGTAGCGCTGCAACGTCCGCGGCGCCACGCCGTGCACCGCCTTGAACGCCCGGGAAAAATGATAGGGATCCGCGAAACCCACGCGCTCCGCCACCTCCTTCACCAGTCCGCCGTGCTCGACGAGGTGCGCGGCCGCGAGCGTCATCTTGCGGCGCAGGAGATATTGGTAGGGGCTGGTCCCCTGATAGCGGCGAAACCAACGGCACACGCTTGACGCTTCGACGCGCACCGCCGCCGCGATTTCCTCGAGCGTGCCGAGCCGCTCCGCCTGCGCGTCGATCAGCGCCTTGCAACGGAGGAAAGCTTCCTGCGCCGGCTCCACCACCGGCGAGTTGCGCAGTGTGGTCGCCTCGATTTTCAACAGCAACAGCTCGCCCAGCGCCGCACAGATGCCCGGCGTGAGTTCGCCCGTGCGCTGACCCTCGCGGACAAGATCCTCCAGCACGCTGGTGATTTCAGCGGGTGCCGCCAGCACGCGCAGGTGCCCCGGCCGCACGCCACTCCGCCGCAGACGGCGGGCCACGGCCTGGCCGGCAAACGAGACGAAATACTTCACCATCGGATCGCGCGGGTCGGCCCGCAGTTCGCAGCGCGTGGCGGGCGCGTAGGCAAACATCGCGCCCGGTCCAAGCGCGTGCGTGCGCCCGTCGAGCGCCACGGTGCCGTGCCCCGCCACCACCAGCTCGATGCCGTAAAACGGAAACCGCTGGCGCGCGATCGCGTAGTCGGGGTTGCAATGTTCGCGGCCGCCCATCACGAGCGCGAGCCGTTGGCCGCGACGAGGCGCGAGGTTGAGAAAGAAATAACGCGCGCCGGTCACCTGCTTCGAGAGCAGGGCCGTGGCGTCGTTGCGGCCGATTTTGTCCATGTTGATGCGGCATCTATCCATGTCTTCGCTTTCGATTCGAGTGCATTATGGACGCCCGTCCGGTCGAGTTTCCCCACCGCGCAACCCCTCCTTTTCATGGCCAAATCCAAAACCATTCTCCTCGTCGCCAACGGCGACCTCCGCCTCTCCGCCAATCAGACGTGCTGGCCCGCCCAGCACGCGATGGAGCAAACCCTCACCGCCGCGCTCGCCCAGCTCGGTTACCAGCTCGTACGCGCGCATCCGTATAAGCCCGCGCAGAAGCACGGTTTCATCAGCTCGCAGAAGGAGGGCATGGCGGTGTTCGCCACCATCGATCCGAAGACCCCGATCATTGTCGCCGAAGCGGTCTGGCAATATTCCCACCACCTCCTCGCCGGCCTCATCTCTCACCAGGCGCCGATCCTCACCGTCGCAAATTGGTCCGGCACGTGGCCGGGTTTGGTCGGCATGTTGAATCTCAACGGCTCCCTCACGAAAGCCGGCGTGAAATATTCCACGCTCTGGAGCGAGGACTTCACCGACGCCTATTTTCGAAACGGCCTCGCCAGCTGGCTGAAGACCGGCGTCGCAAAACACAAAACCGCCCACGTGAAACCGCTCGCCCGCGCCGCCGTCCCGCCGAAGGCCCGCGCCGTCGCGAAGAAAATCGCCGCCGACCTGCTCCGCCAAAAATCCATCATGGGCATCTTCGACGAGGGCTGCATGGGCATGTATAACGCCATCATCCCCGACGAACTCCTCTTCAAGACCGGCGTCTACAAGGAGCGCCTCTCGCAGTCCGCACTCTACTACGGCGCCACGCAGGTCAGCGATGGCGAGGCTCGCGCCGTCTACACATGGCTCCGCGCGAAGGACATGAAGTTTCACCTCGGCACCGACGAGGCCACCGAGCTCACCGAATCGCAGGTGCTCTGGCAGTGCAAAACCTACATCGCCGCCCTCCGCATCGCGGACGAGTTCGGCTGCGAAAGCATCGGCATCCAATACCAGCAGGGCCTCAAGGATCTCCTCCCAGCCAGCGATCTCGTGGAAGGCATTCTGAACAACAGCGACCGCCCCCCCGTGCGTAACGCCGCCGGCCAGATCATCCGCGACGGCCAGCCGCTCACGCACTTCAACGAAGTCGACGAGTGCGCCGGCCTAGACGGCGTGTTCACGAATCGCGTCCACACCGCCCTTGGCCAGCCCGTGGAAAACACGCTCCACGATCTGCGCTGGGGCGCCTACGATGCGAGCGGCACGACGAAAGACTATGTGTGGGTATTCCTCATCTCCGGCAGCGCGCCCCCCGCGCACCACATCGACGGCTACGCCGGCACCGACTCCCTTCGTCAGCCCGCGATGTATTTCCGCCTCGGCGGGGGCACCGTGCGCGGCATCGCCAAGCCCGGCGAGATCGTGTGGAGCCGCATCTTCGTCGAGGGCGGAAAACTAAAAATGGACCTCGGCCGCGCGAAAGTGATCACGCTCCCGCGCGAAGAAACCGAACGCCGTTGGAAGGAAACCACCCCGCAATGGCCTATCATGCATGCCGTGACCTACGGCGTGTCGCGCGACCAAATGATGGCGCGCCACAAGGCCAACCACATCCAAGTCGCCTACGCGAACAGCGCGAAGGAAGCCGACCTCGCCCTCTACGCCAAAGCCGCCCTCGCCGCCGAGCTCGGCCTCGTCGTGAGCGTCTGCGGCACGAAGTCCGACGGTGCGGCGTTTTAGCGTAACGATGCTCCTGGCACCGCGTAGCTATTCGGCACCAGCAACGAAGCTTACCACTCAGGCGGCGTTTTTTTGCACTTGGCGTCCGCCCCTGCCCGGTGATCGGGGATTGATCTCGATGCCGGAGACATCGCCAGAATGAGTCGCGTTTCTTAGCCGGTTCGGGATGAACCCTGTTGCCTTGAATGTGTGCGGGGAAATTCCGGTTGCCGAGTGACAGCCCCATGGAGGGAGGGCCCTTTGGTTGAAAGGTTCGGACGGCCGCGACCCATTGGGATCCGCGACCCATTGGGGTCCCGCGACCCATTGGGGTCTGGCCGTGTTTTGTTAGCTATCCTCTCGTTTGGCTTGGTGAAGGTAACCGCGCAACGTGGCCGAGCCCCCCAGTTGAAGCTGGTCGGCCAGCCAAGGGATCGCCGCTCCCGATTCTTGGCGAATTTGCGCGGCGAGGACGATCTTCCACGGTTGTTTGAGCGGTTTGGTTTTTAAGCCCGACGACGTCTGACCCATCTTCGCCAGATTGGCCTCAAGACTCGCTCGCCAACTCGCTTCCCTCAGTTCCGTTCGCTCGGCGCGGGCCAGACCGGAGGTGAGCGACCGGGCAGCGTGTTCCTTCGCCAGGGCCCGTCGCCATGCGAGTGTGCCGATCGCCCAGCCCTGCGCCAGACCCACCAGTCCCTCCCGCGACCACGAGGCCTCGTCGTGCGCGAGCTGCCGCAGATAGCCGGCGTAGGCCCGGCGCCCCGCGTCATCGTCCGCCCAACCGCCTCTCGCCTTCAGCCAATCCTGTGCCCGGAGGGCCTCAGGCCGGGGTCCTTTCAACAACGCCTTCAGGCTGCTCCAGAGATAACCCGCCACCTGTTCGGGCAAAACGATTTTCGCCCGCACGGGATTGAGATGAATGTAGTCCACCACTCTCGTCAACGCCGCCCCGTCCTCGATCAGCAGCGCCTGATAGCGGCCCTGAAACAAATGCCCGCTCTCCGACCTCCGTCGATTGAACCGCGTGGCCATCGTGCTTTGCAACCAATGCATCCCCTCGCCCAACGTCGGCTCGGGCGTCTCCACCGCGAGGTGAAAATGATTTCGCATCAAGACGTAGGCCTGCACTCGCCACCCAAATCTCCCCGCCGCCTCGAACAACGTCGTCAAAAAAGCCTCCGTCGCACCCACGTTCTCAAACAAGTCTCTCCGGTAATTCCCCCGGTGATCACATGGTGCATCGCCCCGGGGTATTCGATCCGTAGTCGTCGCGCCATCCCCGACCGAACCCAAGCATCGCCTCCGCTTCATACCAGACGCCTCTAGCTTTTACGCTTTTAAAGTGAGGAAAAAGCTGCGATAAAAAGAGATGCCGCGAACATTACCGCCGTTAGGAGAAGAATGGGTGAAGGAGATCGAGCTGGCCTGGGAGCAGCCGCAAGCGGACTGGGCGCGTCGGCGCCTGCTGGTGGTGCGGCTGATCGCGCAGCATGAGCTAACGACTGAGCAGATTGCGAAGGTGGCGGGAGTGAGC